>DUTE01000051.1 GCA_012842235.1 Bacillota bacterium | reverse complement strand
CGCAGTGGTCGTTGGTACAGCTCTTACGGCTCCAGAGTGGAGAATGCAACAATTCGCCGCTGTTACCGAAAAATTTAGAAAGTAAAAAAAGGTAGGTCTGAAACTTCAGACCTACCTTTTTATCTTAAAAAAGAACTCTTATCTAATGAATCAAGATCTATTCTTGAGGAGATAATTTTAGAGATTCTTGATACTGAGGATGAGGAGACTGCATATTCTTCGGCAATTTCTTTTTGGGTGATTGGTAGTGATAGAAGCTTAATTAAACAATACTCTACTGCTGCTGCCCATGTGGCAGGTTTTCTTATATCAGGGAGTTCGTTTGTTACTCCTAAGTAGTGTTGCCAAAGAAGAATGGCTGCTTCTATTTGTTTATCTGGATAGCGGTTTTTCATATGGTTATGAAGAACTGAACTTATTTTTTCTAAAGCTTGGCTTTCTTCGTTAATCTTAGTTCTAGTTATGGCAAGTGGTTTAAAAGTAGGTAGCACCGGTTTTTCTAACCCTAGAAGTTGAGATTTTTCACTAAAATCGAAAGGTGGTTGCTTACCATAGTGAATTACCATACAGGCATCAATAAATTCAAGCCAAGATAAAAAACTTTCCAACTCTTCAGTATTGCCAGTAAAATCTCCTGGCCAGGAACTAAAGGCTTTGTCTAATGTATCAGTTTTTGTAAGTTCTTGTACGATTACTTCAAAATCAGCAGGTTTATCTATTAAGTTTTCATCGAAAAAGGAAACACAAAGCCAATCAAAAAAATCTTTGTAAGGTAAAAGATCCTTATGAAATGCATCAGTAGGTAAGAGATCATCTAATTGAATTGCCTCATCAATTAAACGAGGAAGTATAGGTGAAAGAAAATGTTGCATATAACTTCTGTAACTTAGATTATTAAACTCTAGTTGTCTATTTTCATAGGTTGATATCAAGGTGCTTTTAACAACGCTAAAAGCTGTCGGTGGTAAGGTATGGTGGATGAAATCAAATTCAAAGACTTCGCCAAGAGAAACAATACGTCCAACAAAGATGGACCACGGGGGAGTCATCTCTGATAGTTCGGGATTTGCCAGCAAAAATTGTTCGCCGGTAACAATATCTTGGACGATGAGCCAGTACCCTGGATTAATCTCTATTGTTAGATAGCAATTGTTATAACTCGTTAACCACCCCGATGTAAGGAATCGTTCTACATCTTCTAGTCGGTATCTTTTTTCAAAAAATAACCCCAGTACAGAGCTGCCTGTGTCTGGGAGTTGATAATCATGTATAAACCAATCAATAAAGGCCCCCATCTGTTCATCAGGAATATCTGCTGGTTTACTATAGCTATTTTGAAAATAGGCACATAAAGCTTCTTCAGTCTCTTCAGAAAGCGTAGAGGTGGCAAAGTCGATGATTTTCCACCTTAAAGAAGTGGCGATTTTTTGCCTGTCTAAAATTCTGTTCCAGAATTTTGGTGAAATGAGACAACAATCGATATAGCGTTTATTGCTTCCACAAGGGCATTTATTCTTGTACGGATTTAGCATTTAAGACCCCACCTTGGCAAAATTAGCACAATTAAATTTGATATAAATGACTTCTCTGTATTACATCTCAATCCTGCTCAACGGTTGCAAAGTTTTTCTTTCAAAGAGGAAAATGAGTATAAACTCACTCTTTTTACAGAGAGAAACAGGGTAGGTAGTAAGTCTTTTTTATAGTTTGCCTTTGTTGTAGAATAATAATCGTTGGAGCTAAAAGAGATTAATTACCCTTTCTTGGAGAAGGTATTGACGTGGTAAAAAAAGAAATATTTAGGAAATGAAGGTTGGTTATTAGTTAGTTGCTATAAATAACTAAATCTTAGCATGAACTTAGGAGGTCGCTTTATGCGTGTTTTAATCTCTGCAGATATGGAAGGGATAAGTGGTATTGCTGAAAGATCTTTTGTGCTTACCGATGGGAAAAATTACGATATAGGGCGAAGTTTTATGGAAAGCGATGTTAACGCAGCTATAGAAGGTGCATTGTCAGCAGGGGCAAACGAGATATACGTAACAGATGCACATAATTCGGGAAATAATCTACGTCTTGGTAATCTTAATCCTGAAGCTAAACTTATTTCTGGTTCAGGAAGGCCTTTTCCTATGATTGCTGGCTATGAAAAGGTAGATGTGGCTATGTTTGTTGGCTACCATGCTCGCCTAGGAACTTCAAACGCTGTATTAGACCACACATATACCTCTCGGCTTAGACTTTGGATTAATGGAATAGAAGCGGGTGAAAGTTATATGAATGCATTGCTTTGTGGCAGTAAAGGGGTTCCGGTAATTTTGTATTCTGGTGATTCTTCATTGGCTAAAGAAGTTGAGCAATTTAGTCCTAATTCTTGTCGAGTAGTTGTAAAAGAAGCTTTTGGAAGATCTTCTGCTGCTTTAATGCATCCTCAAAAAAGCTATTCGTTAATTAATGAATCTGCTAAAAGAGCGTGTGAAAAATGGCAAGCTGGAGAAATTAATCCTGTTACGACAACAAATCCTGTAGAGATTAAAGTGGAATTTATTATAAGCGAAATGGCCGAGCAAGCAGCAGTACTTCCTGGGGCAAAACAGATCGACCCAAGGACGGTAATATCAAAACAGCCTGATATAGAAATGGGTATTAAAGCCTTTTTGTCTATGATCGCTTTGGCTAAGGCACCAGTATTTTAAGACAATGGATGACAGATATTTTATGGAGCTGGCCTTAAAAGAAGCAAAAAAAGCTTACAAATTAGGTGAAGTTCCAATCGGAGCTATAATTGTTAGGGAGAACAAAGTGATTGCAAAAGCCTTTAATCGACGAGAGGTTGATAAAAGTGCTCTCTCTCATGCAGAGGTTTTGGCTATCAAAGAAGCTTGCAAAGAGCTTGGTGGCTGGCGTCTAATAGGATGTACTCTGTATGTTACTCTAGAACCTTGTCTTATGTGTGCAGGTGCAATTATTAACTCAAGGATAGAAAGAGTTGTTTATGCAGCAGATGATACTAAAGCTGGTGCAATAAGATCACTCTACAGGGTTTTAGAAGACCCCAGACTCAACCACCAGGTTGAGGTTGTCGAAGGAATACTAAAGGAAGAGTCAAGTTCTTTGTTGAAACAGTTTTTTGCCCAATTAAGAGCAGACAAAAAAGATTTCTAAACAAGTGCTATAGTCAAATAGGTGTTTTTTCACTTAGAGGCAAAGGGGTCGTTATTTCTTTTGCGAAAAAAAGCTAGCCTGAATTAACGAGGGGAAAACTAGATGATTGTTAGTGTAAGCAGAAGAACAGATATACCTGCATTTTATGTGGAATGGTTTATGCAAAGAATTAAAGAAGGTTTTTGTTATGTACCTAATCCTTTCAATCCTCGAGATATCTCTCGTGTAGACCTTTCACCAGAAAACGTAGATCTTTTTGTATTTTGGACAAAAAACCCAACTCCTTTATTGCCATATCTTACTGAGTTAGAGCAAAGAGGATATAGCTATTATTTTAATATTACAGCAAATGGCTATCATACTTTTTTAGAACCCAATGTACCAGATGTCGCTGAAATTGATAAAGCTATTGGTAAACTATGTGACAAGATCGGACCAGATAAGATATTTTGGCGCTATGATCCAATTATTTTGACAAATGTAACTAATATAGATTTTCATAAAAGGAATTTCGAACTTTTAGCCAAACGGTTTGCTAATAGATCCCAGAGAATAATCGTCAGTATCTATGATAATTATCCATTTACCGACAGAAACATATCTAAACTTAATAAAATAGGTGTGTCTTTTTCTAAAGAAGAAAATAGCCAAGAATTGATCCGTCCTCTTCTCCGTTTTATGTCAGAGATTGCAAATAGCTATAATCGGCAAATATATAGTTGTGCAGAAGCTACAGATTTTACTAATGAAGGTGTCTTACCCGGAAAGTGTATCGACGAGAAATACATTAAGGAGTTTTTAGGTATAGATTTGCGTGGGGTAAAAGACCCCGGTCAACGGAGAGAATGCGGTTGTATAAGAAGTAAAGATATTGGGATATATAACACTTGCTTACATCGGTGTGTGTATTGTTATGCATCTAAATCTTACGAAGATGTAAAGTTAAATGTTGCAAGGCGCCAATTAAAATAGAAGCGTTTT
>DUTE01000406.1 GCA_012842235.1 Bacillota bacterium | reverse complement strand
CTTGCAGATCTCTAAGATAATTTCCCATAAGATTAATAATCGTACAACATTTTTTATTTCCGAAAGATCTTCAAGATCGTTAAGCATTAAGTATTAAGCTTTAAAAAATTGCCTTTTTCACATAACTAAAGCCATATGACCACTTAGTCATATGGCTTTAGTGCATTTCTTTTGAAGATTACATTAGAAATATCTAAAAAAAGCCAGGCTGAGCCTGGCTTTTTTAATGAACCTCTACGTCTTTGGCACCAGTCTTTCTCATGATACCAGCGGCGTAGTCTTTTCTTGCATCATCAGTTTGGACAACTGCTAAAAATCTACCACTTTTAATCTCGTTTTCGTAGTATTTGCCTCTGTCTTCAGGTATACCCATATCAACTAGTCCTCCGGCTACACCACCAGTAGCTGCTCCACCTAATGTAGCTGCTAAAGGACCAAGAGCAACAAGTGGTCCAAGCCCAGGAATTGCTAAAAGACCAGCTCCAGCCAAAAGGCCTGCTGCTCCTCCTATTGTTCCACCTGTTAAAACTCCACTAGAGATATTCATAGAATCATCTTCAGCATTAGCGTTTCCATCGTCACCGACACTTGCTTCTTTGGCAATTAAAGATACTTCTTGATCGGAAAAGCCACTTTGTTTAAGCTCATCTAAGGCTCTTTCTGCTTCAGAGCGATCTCTGTAGGTTCCAATTACATTACTCACTCTTATCCCTCCTTGAGATGTTCAAAGACTACCTCAAGGGTAGGTTTTCCTTAGATGGTTCAGCTTATACAATTTTTTGCTATTCTACCATAGTCTTTTTAGATGCTCTCATTCTTTTGGTATGATCAAGTAGTTTTTTACGCATTCTAATCGACTCTGGGGTAACTTCAACTAGCTCATCATCTTCGATGTATTCCATTGCTTGCTCAAGACTAAAAAGTCTAGGTGGTGCTAGACGGATTGCATCATCTGAGCCTGCTGCTCTCATATTGGTGAGATGTTTTTTGCGGCAAACATTGACCTCAATATCAGAGTCTTTGTTATGTTCACCAACAATCATTCCTGCATAGACCTTTGTCCCTGGAACAATAAACAACTCGCCCCTATCCTGAAGACTATCAAGAGCATAACCAGTTGCTTCTCCATTTTCAAAAGCTATTAGAGCACCATTGGTTCTGTGGGTAATTTCACCCTTAAAAGGACCATAATCGTCAAAAGAGTGATACATAATACCCTCACCTTTAGTTAGAGTGAGGAACTCACTTCTAAAACCAATTAAGCCTCGGGCAGGAACAAGAAATTCTAACCGGACATTTTGTAAACCAACTGGCTGAAGATTTTGCATCTCTGCTTTTCTTTGGCCAAGGTTTTCTATAACCTTACCAGAATAGGCTTCAGGTACGTTGATAAATAATCTTTCGTATGGTTCATAAATCTTACCATCGATCTCTTTTAAGATAGGTTCAGGTTTGGAAACAGCAAGCTCATAGCCTTCTCGTCTCATTGTTTCAATTAAGATACCTAAATGAAGCTCTCCTCTTCCTGACACTTGGAAAGCATCTGCAGAATCGGTATCTTCTACCCTTAAGCTCACATTAGTCTCAGCCTCTTTATAAAGACGCTCTCGGAGATGTCTTGAAGTAATAAACTTGCCTTCTTGACCTGCAAAAGGGCTATCATTTACCATAAAGGTCATGCTCATTGTTGGCTCGTCAATCTTTAGTAGAGGTAATGGTTTTGGGTTATTAAGATCTGTTACAGTCTCACCTATCTCTACCGACCCAAGTCCTGAAAGGGCTACAATATCGCCAGGGCCAACCTCTTTGGCCTCCACTCTCTTCAACCCTTCATAGACCCAGATTCGGCCTATTCTAATTGGCTCAACTGTACCATCTCTTTTTGAGAGTCCAATAGTGTTTCCTGCTTGCAATAGACCATTAGTAATTCTACCAATACCAATACGGCCAACATAATCATCATAATCAAGGGTGGTTATCTGTAGCTGTAAAACTTCGTTTAAATCCCCTTTTGGTGCTGGGATCTCTTTTTTTATCAATTCAAAGAGGGGGCGCATATTCTCCCCTTCAACTGAAGGATCTAAGCTTGAGATACCATCCCTTGCTGAGCCGTAAATAACAGGAAAATCAAGTTGTTCATCACTTGCTTCAAGTTCCATAAATAGTTCGAGTACTTCATCTAAAACTTCATTTGGCCTTGCATCTGGTCGGTCCATCTTGTTGATCATCACAATTACTCTTAAGCCTGCCTCTAAAGCCTTTCTTAAGACAAATTTTGTCTGTGCCATTGGACCTTCAAAAGCATCAACCAATAAAAGTGCGCCATCTACCATGCGCAAAACACGTTCTACTTCGCCGCCAAAATCAGCATGGCCAGGTGTATCAACTATATTAATCTTCGTATCTTCATAAAAGACCGATGTGTTTTTCGAGAGAATGGTAATACCTCTCTCTCTTTCCAATTCATTAGAGTCTAAAACACGGTCTGCCACTTGCTCATTTTTTCTAAATGTACCAGCTTGCTTTAAAAGACTATCTACCAATGTAGTTTTGCCATGATCAACGTGGGCAATAATGGCTACATTGCGAAGATTCTCTAATTCTCTGACACTCATACAGTTCACCAAGTCCTTCCTCTCAGACTATAAAAACATGTCTCAAATCTTTATTATACTCTACCTATTCTTTTAAAGGAACACTAACTCCCATTTTTAAGTATTACCAAATCACTAATTTCTTTGTCGCTTGTTGATAAAGCACAAAGACAAATAAAGCTACTTAATGATTTCTCAATAATTGAAGAAGCTGTTGACACAACTGTCAACAGCCATTTTCTCTTAACAAAAGAAGATATGATTAAATCTAGACTTTTTGCTTAACGGAAAACTTTCCCATCAAGCAAGGTTTTGCAATATCTTTGATTATACCACAAAAATCGCCGTTATAAAAAATTTTATTCTGTCAAATTCCCATCAATGAGTTAATAAGAAAGACATACTGACTAAGATAAGCGAATAACAAATGTCAACTAAGATTGAAGAGCTACTAGAATACCGTTATTCATCTGATAAGTTAGCACTTATAAAGGAAAAAGTAAAGCCTACCTCTAGGGGTAGGCTTTTAGCAAATCTTCTCTTTTAGAAGTTCTTGCCT
>DUTE01000405.1 GCA_012842235.1 Bacillota bacterium | reverse complement strand
CCTTCTATTAGGTGGGTGTCGCGATAGAAATTCTATTCCCCAACGACCCTCAGTGAAAATAATCTTAGATTTTTCTGACTCTCAATATGAACCAAGTGGTGATGTGACCATTAAGTTATTATACAGAGGTAGTCGAATTTTAGAGATGCCATTAGAGGTCCAAAGGGAAATGGCATCAACAATAATCCTTGCGCCTATTCCCGGTGAATATACATTATTAGTTATTTCAGGTTATGATTTTCTGCCAGTAGAGGCGGGAAAATTTACTATATTTGTAGACGATAAAGAGAAAAAAGAGGTAGTTTTTAAGGTTAATCTCGTAAAAACTGATAGGTTAAGACTTAGTCTACTTTATCCTAACTGGGGTCAACTAAATCAAGAAGTAGTTGTCGATGCTTCCTTATCGAATGCAAATTTGCCATGTAAATGGCGGTTAGTTAATAAACCACAAGGAAGTAGCGCATCACTAGAGTTTTCAGGCTTGAAAGCAAGCTTTATCCCAGATCTACCAGGTAAATACGTTGTTTCCATAGCAGGAGATCTCTACTATGAAGAAGTCTTTATAATGGTACCAGGTAATGTTTCACTGCTAAAAAAAGGTACAAAAGTTGTTGAAGCTTTTAACAATTCACCTCAGATAGCTTACGCTACTCAAGATGGATTTTTAGTGCGAGAAAACGAAAAGGGAGTAGTGAAAGAAACAACTTTTGAGGGCTCACCTATTGCTTTATCTATAGCACCTTTAGATGATGTTTTAGCACTGCTAACAAACGATAGGGTATTGATATACAATCTCCTAGATCTGTCGCTTAAGGATTCTTTTACTGTTATGGGGGTAGACGATATTATGGCTCTAACAGATAATAGACTACTTATTAGCTATGTTGATGGAACAGTTGATCTTCTCGAAGATGGAAGCGAGCTAAGACAGCTGATTGATGCAGATTTTCGCTGCTGGGTACGATCGGCTGATGGTCAACAAACTTTAGCTTTTTTTAAGCAAGATGCTTTATTAATTGATAAAGAGATCAAAATAATACCAGTTTCCGGTTATTTTTCTTGGACAGATAAACCAATCTGGTTTAGTAATGACCTAATTAAGACAGATATGTCATGGTTTGAATTAGATAAAAGTGGGCTTATTCCCAAAGTAATAAAAAAGCAAGTTCCAGAAAATATTCATCTTAAAACAATATGTAGTAATTTAGTAGGAAATAGTTTTGTAGGCTTTAGCATCTTGCAAAATAATGCTTTAGTAAAAAAGGAGTTTGGCAAAAACGAAGAGTTATTAGAATTACTAATGCCTTTTAGCAAGATAAATGATATTTACTTTACAAGCTATTCACCTGATATATCTCAATCTTGGTATTTGCCACATTACAAAAAAGTTCTTGCTATTGCTAGCTCTGGATTTTATCATAATGAAACCTATCTTTTGTGGTGGGATATTAGTAATTAGTAATCTAAAAGAAAATGCTGTTTATATTTTTGTTTGCAGAGATAGATAGGTTAATATCTTTTAACAAAGCTAAGGACCAGGTACTTTGCTAGTGCCTGATCCTTAGCTTTAACCTTAGCCTTGTTTTGCAGTTATTTAAAAGTTTCTTCGTTTTAGTGAAGGAGAAAAACAGGCGGTTAAGAATAGAAAAAAATAAACAAATAAGCTACTAAGATAGTGATCTTTCAAAAACCATAAGAAATATTTCTAGTAGATTAGGTATATCAAAGGGTGTGATTAGATGATTATTGGTACTTTAACTATTAGACTTTATGCACCTTGGGTCCATTCTTTAAAAGAAAAAAGAATGGAAGTAAAAAGTCTTATAGACAAAACAAAAAATAAATTTAATGTTTCCATAGCTGAGATAGAGGGGATGGATACTCATCAAATCATAGTGCTTGGTATAGGCTGTGTATCTAATGATACGAAGTATGTTAATTCTGTATTAGATGAAGTTATCAATTTTATTGAAACCAATACAGAAGCTGAGGTAGTCACTGTAGATATGGAGATCTTTTAAGGTATCAAGTATGTCTATCTCTTAAATTCTAAGTGCTTTAGTGCATAAAAAGTGACTGATCTCAAAACATCGCTAATAGTAGATAAAAAAACTAGTACTAGCTAGTAAACACTGGGTTTTTATAACTGCTTTTAGAGAATTTAAGACAAAAAATAAGCTGCAAGAGCAGAGAGAAGACAGATAGTTTCTCTACTTTTGCAGCTTTACTTTTACTACTCTAAGATAGTGGTTTCAAAGTAACAAATAGTGATGCCATATTCGATGGATTCAATTGTTGGAATAGAAAAGACGGTTATAACGCCTTGATGCTTGTCTCCTTTGTTAGCTGTTGCGAGTAAAAGAGGATTAGCAATAAACGTTTTGTTATCACTTGTTTCTAACTTTTCTAAATAGAAAGGTTTATAACCGATAGCTGTAACGATAGGTAAAGTGTTTGATTTAACGTCGATCTGAGCAGAGACAACATTAGGGCTACCTTTACGTACAGTAATATCTGTTACCGCTGGGCCATAAGCATTTCTGAAGCAAATGCGAGGATAGCTTGTAACTATCCATTCATCATTACTGTTTTTAGTTAACCCATAAGTTCCTTCACCATGCATTGAAAGATCAACGGTTTTAGCTTGACCCTCAATAGTAACTGTTGTCGTAACAGGTAATTTCCAGCTTACTTCAGCAGTTGCTTCACTACCTTTGACAACAATATTACCTACCTTTTTCTCCCATTTACCTACACTAAAATCAGCACCATACCAAGTATCAGCATTGCGGCTAGTTACGCCTTTTTCTGTTTCTGCATCTGCAGGTTTAAGGGCAAAATAATTCTCATCTTGTTCAGAAAATGGTGTATCCATATTGTTGATTGTTTCTTCTATAGCTAATTTGTCTTTGTTAGTAAATAGGTTACAACCAGATAGTATAAAAACTAGAATAACCAAAACAGGTAACGTTTTCTTCATTTTCGACATTTTGTATTCACCTCCTTTATTATCTACTAGGGTATCGCTTATATGTTGTTTGTGCAATAGTAATTTATGCATATATTTAGTTAATCACATACTTTAAGCAGCTCATTTTGGTAAAATCAGTAGTACATCGGCAAAGAGGCACAGAAAGAACCGTTAAAACAATGAATTGTAGGAAAATAAAATTCTATTAAACAAAAAGCGCTAAGCAACTTCAAAAAAGGAAGATTAAGGAGTTTAGATAATTAATTAATAGTAAACAAGATTAAGGTGTGTTTGGCAATCTAAAATTTTAGAGTTCGGCAACTAATTTTTTAGAGCACGCTACCGAGGAT
>DUTE01000404.1 GCA_012842235.1 Bacillota bacterium | reverse complement strand
TTATCATCAATCTCTGTGGAGAACTTTTCTTGCCCATTATAGTTGCAGGTGATAGTTCCTGCACCGATATTAACATTTTTTCCTAGTGTGGTATCTCCCAAGTAAGTTAGATGAGAGGCTTTGCTACCTTTTCCTACTGTAGAGTTCTTTAGTTCAACATAATTACCGATCTTTGCATCTTGGCAAACAATGCTTCCTGGGCGAATATGTGAAAAAGGACCCACACAGGCTCCTTGTTGCACTTTTGCCTCTTCGACTACAGATCGTTCGATAACTACGTTGCTTCCAACTTCAACATTTACAAGTGTCGTATATGGTCCAATAATAGAGCCAGAACCAATACGGCAGTTACCATACAAAAATGTCCCTGGCTGTATAATTGTATCTGGTTCAATCTCCACATCATCATCGATATAGGTGTTGTTTGGGTCAAAAATAGTTACTCCTGAGATCATTAGTTTTTGAAGTTTTCTCTGATTTCTAAGTTGTGCCAACTCTGCAAGTTGCACTCTGTTATTAGCACCTAAGATCTCTGCTGAATCATTTGTAATAAATGTCTCCACAACTTTATTATCTTTTTTGGCCAGTTCTAAGATATCGGTAAGATAATATTCACCTTGTTTATTCTGAGGAGTAAGCTGAGGTAGATATTTCTCTAGCGCATCTGAGGAAAAACAATAGACCCCTGAGTTAATCTCCTTAATCTTCTTTTCCTCTAAAGAAGCATCTTTATCTTCAACAATTCTATCGAAAATCTCCCCATTTCTCACTATGCGTCCATATCCAGATGGATCTTCTAACAAAGCCGTAAGCACTGTTACAGCCGCATCAGTTTGAGTGTGCTTATCTAAGAGCTTATTTAGGGTGTCCAATGTAAGAAGTGGTACATCACCATATAATGTCACTACACTGCCATTAAAACCTTCTAGAGCGGGCATAGCTTGCATCATAGCATGTCCTGTTCCAAGTTGTTGTACCTGTTCTACCGCGATAACCCCTTCAGGTAAGATAGCTTTAACCTGGTTAGCACCAAAGCCCACTACAACGATTACACGCTGTGGATTAAGCTTTTCTGCAGTTGAAAGCACTTCCTCAAGCATACTTTTGCCGCCTATCTTATGTAATACTTTGGGAAGATTGCTCTTCATTCTTGTCCCTTTCCCAGCGGCTAAAATTACAACAGCAATATTTCTTGGCATTTTAGACCCTCCGTTTTTTAGCGGGTTGCTTTTTTTCATAGACAATCTACTATATAATAAGGAAGTATCAGAGACATCCTTTCTAGCTTTTATTGCATACATAGATGTAGTTTACTTCCTTTAATAGTCTAGTTTTCCTGCAATTTTTTTGAATTATCAACCCTAGATAACTCACCAAAAAAAACTTTAGTTTCCTTATTTTCGATAAACTTTTATAAAAGGATAACAAATACAACAAGAGAAAGGTTTTAAACAAGAGACTTTTTTGTTTATGGGAGGAGGTGGGCGTATTCATCTTTCTTTAATTAAGAAAGGTATACGCACTTAAAGATGAAAAAATTTGTACCTGCTTTTTTGTTACTTTTAATGCTTGTCGTTCCGGTTTTTAGCGAATATTACACTTTAGAAGGACCTTATGCATATGTTCATTTCCCACAAGGTTATGAACAGATGGCTGCAAAACTAATGGCTCAAGCAGAAGAACTAATGCCTCGTTTAGAAAAAGAAATGAACGGTAAGATAAACGGAAAAATGCATTTAGTCATTGAAGATCGACTAGATCTAGCAAATGGCTATACAACTAACGTCCTTTATCCACTAATTTCATTCTTTCCCGTATTTCCAGATGATGTACTTATGGGTGGAATTGGTCCTAATGTTAGCGATTGGTTCGAAATGCTTTTGTGGCATGAAGGAACTCATTTATATCACTTAGAGATGCAGGATACGTTTTCCTATGTCCTTTCCTATTTGTTTGGCCGTTTCCCCACAAATTACCCAATGCTTACAACTACACCGGCTAACCTAGAAGGTTTAGCTGTCTATAACGAAACAAAATATCAAAAGTTTGGCCGTGATGTCGATGCTATATACTCAATGATTTTAGATGCTGCAATCGATGCTAATGATCTTCCTAATCCTTTATTGGTTCTTGGCCAATACGACACTGGTGATTTTGACTTAGCTGGTCGTTACTATCTTTATG
>DUTE01000403.1 GCA_012842235.1 Bacillota bacterium | reverse complement strand
TAAATACAGCTTCTTGGTCACTTTTGCAGTATGTAAGTGGCATTAATAAAACTATAGCTCAAAGGATTGTTGCCTATAGACAAGAAAATGGGCCCTTCCGTTCGAGTATAGGCAACAATCCTTTGAGCTATAGTTTTATTAATGCCACTTACATACTGCAAAAGTGACCAAGAAGCTGTATTTAACTCAACACCTACATGGTTAACTGCCGATTCTACTACATAATCTAAAGCTTCTGAAAGCTCTTTTTGGTTTACATCATGTTGGTATTGGCCAACTCCTATACTCTTTGGATCGATTTTAACTAGCTCTGATAGAGGATCTTGGATTCTTCTGGCAATAGAGATAGCTCCTCTTAGAGAGACATCAAGATCAGGGAATTCTTCTTTGGCGATCTCAGAAGCTGAGTAAACTGAAGCCCCTGCTTCACTAACAATTGCAAAAGCTACATCTGTTTCTTGAGCAATCTCACTTGCTAAAGCCTCTGTTTCTCTTGATGCAGTACCATTACCAATGGTAATTAGATCGACCTTATATTCCTTTATCAGCTCGATTAACTTAGCCTTTGATTCGTCCCATCTATTTTGAGGTTGATGAGGATAAATTGTATCTGTAGCCAAAAGATCACCTAAAGAACCAACAACAGCAACCTTTGTCCCTGTTCTATAGCCAGGGTCTAAGCCGAGAACTACTTTACCTCTAACAGGAGACTGCAACAGCAGATGGCGTAGATTTTCTTGAAAGACACTAATGGCCTGCTTATCTCCGCCTTCAGTCATTTCTCGCCGGAGATCTCTTTCTATAGCTGGAGCAAGAAGTCTTGTGTAACAGTCTGCTAGAGCCAATTCTAGCTGTTCTGTATGGGGTGCATCTGTTTTCAACCAAAGTGCCTTGAGGGATTGGATGAGGCTATTGCTATCAACTGTAATCTTCACCGTAAGGAATTCTTCTTTTTCACCTCGGTTAATAGCTAATACTTGGTGAGGAGCGACATTTTTCAGTGGTATCTTAAACTCAAAATAGTTTTGGTATGTTTTGGCCTCAGGAAGATTCTTCTTTTTTTCAACTACATTAACTTCTAATTCTGCACTTCTTCTAGTAATTCTGCGCATCCATTCTCTTGTTTTGAAATCTTCGCTGACAATCTCTGCCACAATATCTCTAGCCCCGCCTAGAGCATCATCTATCGTCTCAACTTCCTCAGACAAAAACTCTTCTACATGATTTAGTGGATCTTCCATCTGTTCTAAAATAATATTGGCAAGTGGTTCAAGTCCTTTTTCTCTTGCAATAGTTGCCCTTGTTCGTCTTTTGGGCCTAAATGGCAGGTAGATATCTTCTACTGCTTGTAAGGTAGTAGCCTCTTTAATATTTGCTTCAATCTCTGGGGTCAATTTGTCACCGATTAATCTAATGACCTCTTCTTTTCTTGCCTCAAGTGTTCTTAGATAACCAACTCTCTCAGAGATATCTCTAATGTAGGTTTCATCTAAAGAACCTGTTTTTTCTTTACGATAGCGAGCTATAAAAGGTATTGTTGCTCCTTCATCAAGTAGGCTCACTGTCGCTTCTACCTGTTCTTTTTTTATCTTAAGTTCAGATGCAACTAAGCCAATAATATCCAATTTTAAACCTCCTATTCTTCTGAAAAAAGGAGCCACTAAAGGCTCCTTAGCGTCTTGTCGATTTACGAGACTTAAGATTTTTTAAAATCTCTCTATGCTCAAGCACTAAAGCAGTACCTTTTGCTACTGAAAAAAGCGGATCTTCAGCAATAAAAACCGGCAGATTAGTCTCGTGTTTTAATAGCTTATCTATGTTCTTTATAAGGGCTCCTCCACCAGTAAGGATAACACCATTTTCGTAGATATCTGAGGCAACTTCAGGTTTAGTCTCTTCTAAGGTGGAACGAACTGCCCGAACAATCTCTGCTAGAGGCTCACTTATGGCCTCATGGATCTCTCTTGTGTGAACAATGAGATTTACTGGCAATCCTGTAACAAGATTTCTACCTCTTACTTCCATCTCTTCTTCTATCTCTGGAAATGCACAACCGATTTTCATTTTAATATCTTCAGCACTTCTTTCGCCAATAACAATGCTGTATGTCCTTCTTAAATACATAATAATAGCTTTATCCATAGCATTGCCAGCAACTCTAATAGAACGGCCTGCAACAATGCCACCTAAAGACGTTACAGCGATCTCTGTTGTGCCACCACCAATATCTACTACCATATGCCCAGTTGGCTCCTCAACAGGAATCCCTGCACCGATAGCTGCTGCCATAGGCTCTTCTACTAAATAAACTTCTCTTGCCCCTGCTTTGAAAGCGGCCTCTTCTACTGCACGTCTCTCAACTGAGGTAGCACCCCGAGGAATACCGACAACTAAACGAGGCTTAAATAAAGAAGGCTTAACACACTTTCTAATATAATAATTAAGCATCTTTTCTGTAACTTCATAATCGGCAATAACACCATCTTGAAGAGGCTGAATAGCAATAATATCCCCAGGAGTTCTTCCGATCATTGCTTTAGCTTCATTACCTACAGCAAGTATCTCTTTGGTATCTTTTCTTATTGCAACAACTGACGGTTCATTGAGAATAACCTCACCTTTGCGGCAGACCAGTGTATTAGCGGTACCCAGATCTATGCCGATGTCTCTTCCAAATCTCATAAGACTTGGCACAGCAATGTGCCTTCCCTCCCTCTTCTTTTCCAAAATAAGTCCCCCAATGGACTAGAGTTCAAATTATACTTAAAATAGGTCTGACCGCAATTTTGCCCTAAGGGCTGCCCTAGGGCTTAGGCATGTCTTAAGTTTAAGCCTAAGAAACAAACCCTACTATAGAGCCTTAGCCTGGCAGATAACCTGCCAGGCAAGTAGTATTAAGTGCGGCCGGCAACTTCCTTGGCATATTTTACTATATCCCATTCATCTAAAAAAACCTTATCACCATCGACTAATGCAGGTATACCTTTTTGTCCTGTATCTTTAAATAAGTTCTTGCGATTTTTAGGCTCTCTTTCTACGCGAATATATTGAAACTCTATACGTAAACTTCTCAGGTTGTCCTCTACCCATAGACATTTGGGGCACCAAGGTGCACAGTATAAGATTAGCACAAAGTATTCCTCCCTGTCATGAGAATACTTTATGCATCTACACCTAGATTTGGCCCTAGCCTACTAGTATCTTTTCTTCTGGATAACGGAAATTTTGTGTCTTCCTCTTCTTACTTAAAGCAACAAGTACTGTCATTGGGCCTACCCGTCCTGCATACATAGTCAAAATAAGCATAATTTTGGAGATTGTACTTAAATCAGGGGTAATCCCTGTAGAAAGACCAACAGTACCAAAAGCTGAGACTGTTTCAAAAAACAAGTCTAAAAACTCTTTGTCTGTTTCTAAAAAGCTAAGCACAATTGTATCTAAAAAAACTAACATCATAGCTAAAGTAATAATACATAAAGCATCGATAATTGTTTCTTTAGCTACCCGTCTTTGAAAGACCTCTGTTTCGCCCTTCCCTCTTATTATACTAAAAACAGTAACAACAACCACACCAAAAGTTGTTGTTTTTATTCCTCCTCCTGTTGAAGCAGGGGAAGCACCGATAAACATCAAAACTATCGCAAAAAAAAGTGTAGGTGTTCTTAACGAGCCAGTTGGTAGCGATTCAAAACCTGCTGTTCTTGTAGTAGCACTAGTAAAATAGGCTGAAAGCACTTTGCCCCCAAAACTAAGCTCTCCTAGTGTCTCTGGGTTGGAATATTCTGTAAAAAAAACAAACGCCCAACCTAAAACGAGCAATATTAATGATACTCTTAATACCATACGGCTATGAAATGTCAATCTTTTGTTTTTAGGTAAATGAAATAGATCTGTTACAACCCCAAAACCTAAGCCTCCCAAAATAAGCAGGGAAGATATGGTAAATAAGGTAATAAAATCCTGACTAAAGTTTTGCATACTATTGCCAAAAAGATCAAACCCAGCATTACAAAAAGCTGAAACTGAGTGAAATACAGCATAGTATAAGGCTTTTTTAGCACCCAAAAGTGGTTGCCATCTTAAAAAAAGAATCACCACACCTAGTCCTTCTATAATAGCTGTAATTAGAAGTACTCTTTTTACCACTTTTACTAAACCTGAAAGTTGAAACTGGCCTAGCTCTTTTTGCATAACAACTCTTTCTTGAAGACCAATGCGTCTGCCTATTACTAAAGCTAAAAGAGTAGACATGGTCATAAGACCAAGACCACCAAACTGAATTAGTAACATAATCACTACCTGGCCAAAACTAGTAAAGGCACTACTAGTGTTAACAACAATTAATCCTGTAACAGCTGTTGCTGAAGTTGCTGTAAATAGACAATCTAACCAAGGAAGGCTCCCTGGATTATTTGTAGCAATAGGCAGATGTAAAAGAATAGTCCCCACTAAAATAACTACCAAATAACCAACGGCTAAAACTTGCGCTGGATGCATTTTCCGTATGGTGATTTTCAAAACAGTACACCTCTTTGTAACTTATACCTCTCCAACAACCTTTATCTCTGGCTCTAACGAGACACCATACTTATTTTTAATCGTCTCTTGGATAAAATTAATTAAATCAAGTACATCTTTGCAGGTAGCTCCGCCTACATTAACTATAAAACCTGCGTGCTTAGTAGATACTTCCGCTCCACCGATTCTGTATCCTTTTAGTCCTGCGTTTTCCACCATAGGTCCTACGTAACAATCTGGTGGACGTCTAAATACTGAACCAGCACATGGCATATGGATCGGCTGTTTTGATCTTCTCTTTTCTGTAAGTTCTCTCATGTGATTAAGTATTATCTCTTTATCTTCTTTTTCTAAAAGAAACGTTGCCGAAAGAGCAATCAACTTTTCTTCTAAAAACCGTGAATGTCTATAGCCAAAATGTAGATCTTTGTTTTCTAGTGTTTTAATTTGACCATCTTTCGTTAAAACAGTTGCTGTTTGAAGTACCTGGCTTATCTCTCCACCGTAGGCACCTGCATTCATAACTAGTGCACCACCTACAGTACCAGGAATTCCCACGGCAAACTCTAATCCTTTAAGCCCAAATTTTTGTGCTGTACGAGCTATTTTAGTAAGTGTAGCCCCAGATCCAGCAGTTAGTGTTTGATCAGTTACATTTATTTCGTCAAATCCTGAACCAATCTTAATTACTACACCTCTTATTCCTTTATCTCTGACTAATAGATTTGAACCTGCACCAATAATCAAATAAGGTACATTTACATCTTTAATTATTCCTAATGCCCTAATCAAATACTCTATTGAATTAGGTTGAATCATTATATCT
>DUTE01000402.1 GCA_012842235.1 Bacillota bacterium | reverse complement strand
TTCGATATAGATGGGTTGAGAGGCCAAAAAGCCGGGCTTTTCAGCATTACTTTAGTGGATTCTTCAAACAAAGTCCGATTGCACAGTCCTGTAAGACTATCATGGTTTTTTAGATAATTTGTCGCTTCTTTTGCCTTTTTAACTTTAGATGTATCGCTAAACAATATTAAAATATGCCCATCCTCTAAATACTCTTTCTCTATCTTCATTGAGCATTCGTCTATACCGCAGTTGAAGATCATTTCCACTAAAACACCTGTTTCGGGAATTGTTCTATCTTTCTCAAGAACATATTCTAGACGTTTTTGTTGTCGTAAATTAAAACAATCTTGCCATTTAAGATTTTTGGGAAGCTTTGGTCCAAAATCAAGAGAGAGTAGCTCCCGAAGTTTCTTGTTAAGACAAACAACATCTCCATCTTCATTTATAAGAAGCATGGGATATGTACTTCTTTCGAAGGCGTTTGCAACCACTTTTGCTTGCTTCTTCTCTTCACTGTTATCAAAAACCGTAACGTCTACTAAGCCATCTTTAATTGTGATGCTAACTTCAAAGTTAAAACCATAGTTATCTAAATTTTCTCCTTTGTTGTTTGCAATTTTGGAAAATATTTCTTTTAATTTTATCGCATCGCCACCTTTAGTTCTAGCACTACCGTCATCAAGTAGTTTTATAACTTCAAATACTTTTTCTAAAGAAGTTGTTAACCGAACCACTTTCGCCTACACCCCCAGAAATTTGTTTGGTTGTTTATATTATACTCTATTGTCAATATCTGCCTATCTACCCTTTGACCTTTCGCAAAAAAAGATGGTCTTTTTGTCTACCAACCTCACAAATGCTCTAAGAAAACTTTTCTTAATGTATAACTTTTGTTGCAAAACTCATTACTACTTTGATGTACAAGCATCACACTTAAAAACAAAACGGCCACTTTTTTTCTTTTGGCTATTACTCTCAAAACTCTGCTTTGTTCTTCTTTTTTAATACTAACTCATCAAAGTGACAACAGATTGTCATTGCCACAATAAATAGTTCTTTGTCTATATGATTTTTTTCATAAGAAAAGCACCTACTATCTACTTAGTAAGTGCTTAGTTTCAATGTAATACTCTGAAAACATTACTCGTAGTGGTCTTTCAACTCTCGCACCGGACATACCTCTATGTTTTTCCTATATTCTTTAGGAATTATACTAAATTCACTACAACTTCTGTTATTATGGTTAAACTTGCATTTGCAACATTGAGACGTAAAAACTAAAAGCTGCTTTTCCCTGTGAAGTAACTACATCTCACCTTTTATTATATGACAAAAGGCAAAATGTGTAATTCACATATTTTTTCCCTAATTGTCTTTAATACAGCAAAATAAGCCTTTCGAAAAGTCTAGTAGTAAATAGATTTTTACAGCTTCCCGATGGCTATTTATCCATAGACTAAAAGCTATTATTACTTCATGGTCGTATTTAATTAGGGTACTTATGCTATTTGTCTCAAATAGATTTGCCGGAAATGAATGGAATTCCTTGTTTAAGACCACTAGAAACAAAGTAGCCTCGCCATTATTATCAAACAACACTTTTGGTGTTCTAAACCATTGGATAAAAAGCACTGAAGTCAATCTCCGACATAACAAGTGCGACATTTTCCGTCCCTCAATATAGTCGGTAGGTAAATGATCCTGTAGATGCAAATGCTATAAAATAATCATGACGCTGTGGTGGTTTATTTGGCTCGGATCTATGAAATAAGATTATACGT
>DUTE01000401.1 GCA_012842235.1 Bacillota bacterium | reverse complement strand
TTCTTTAATCATCTCTTTTATGATACGCGCGTTAATAGGGTCTAGTCCATTAGTGGGCTCATCTAAGAAAAGCATTTTGGGGTTATTTAAAAGTGCACGCACAAAATTGAGTCTTACTTTCATGCCTTTGGAAAACTCACTAACCTTTTTATCTTTATCATCAAAAAGACCTACTCGTTTAAGCAACAATTCAATATCTGCCTTAGAACGATATAACTTACTAAAAAACAGGAGGTTTTCCATAGCTGTAAGTTTGGCAAAATGAACTGGCATTTCAAAACCTACACCGATTTCCTCGTAAAAAGTCTTATCGTAAGAGCGTAAATCCTTATCTTTGTATAAAACAGTGCCCTTATAATTTCCCAATAACTTTACGAGAATTTTCTGGGTGGTACTTTTGCCAACACCACTAGGTCCTAAAAGGCCAAAGACTTCACCTTTTGTAATCGTAAAATCGATATTTTTAATGGTAGGTTCTTGAGCTTTGGGATATTTGAAGGTTAGACCATATACATCAAACATCTCTATACCTCCTGTCATTTCTCAAACTTAAATAAATTATATCTATTTTTAAGATTAGTTTAAAGCCGACATTCCACCTCCTTAGATAAAATTAATTAAATTTTTACTGACTCTTTTGTATAGGTTTTTCAACGATCCGATCCATAGCAAACCAACACTTAGTAATGGGGGTATTAACCAACTTAGTTTAATTGGTTTAATCAACAACTTGTTAACATGGGACAAAAAAGCAATAGAAAACCGAACCGGGATTGATTGTAGCAGCATTAATTGTAAGCAGTTTACACCAAAGAAACCCTCTCTATAGGTTAACAGACTACTTCGAACAGTTTGATGCTGAAGCCATATTCGGCAACACAACCTCTATTGAAGTTTGGGGGGAATATCTGCAGCTTGCAAAGATCGGTTTTAAGTTAGCCCAGTAAAGATGGCCATCCTAAACTTAAGCAAATTCTCTGCGGAATGATTGTAAATCAAGAGGGAATATCTCTTGCTCGCGACATCTCAAGTAGAAATATATCTGACAAGGAATGGACTGAAAAACTTTAAAAGAAATTAACCATAAGGCGCATGGTCACAATGAAAAAGGGATCTGGTATTTTTGCTACAAACCGATCTATCGCTGATGCGAAGACTCAAATCAACTAAGTTTTGACTGTTTACCTCGCTCATAAAATCTCCCCTAATATGTAACCCTTACATTAGAGTAAGCTTTAGATAATCTTTTAGATCTTCTTGGACTTAACCAACTAACACCTTTTTGCCTTAAAAAGGACTGAAAGTATCATTATAGTATATTTCGATAAGAGAAGTCCCTTTTCAAATGAAAAAGGACTTCTCTTTCGTTGCTAAATATATACTTTAGTTTAATACTTAAATTGGTCTATAACCTGTGTTAATTGGTGTGATAAATCTGCCAAAGAATTTGCATTAACAGCCATTTCTTCAATTGTAGCACTTTGTTCTTCTATCGCTGCTGACACTTCTTCACTAGAGGCAGCGTTCTGATCTGAAATAGTTGCAATCAAATCGACTGCCTGAGTAAGTTCGAGCGAATTTGCATTAATCTCCTCGGTGGCAGCACTCGACTCCTCTGTGATAGCAGCAAGAGAAGTCATTAAATTCCCTATA
>DUTE01000400.1 GCA_012842235.1 Bacillota bacterium | reverse complement strand
TTATCACCAACGATTAAAGTTGCTTTACTAAGAGGTTGTGAGGCTCGAAGGAAAAACTCTACATCAAAAGAGCCACTAATTTTATGAGGAATTACATAGCGAACGTTTTCAAGAGCGACTGTTTGAATGTTACAATCTTGGCTTCCGTCTTCTAAGATATGCTTTGCAGCCATAAGACCTGCTCTTTGGCTTTCTCTAGTTACATTGTCCACTAGATCGTGGACTTGTAGCACATTACCACAGGCAAAGATACCAGGGATAGTTGTCTCTAAAGATTCATTTACTACAGGCCCTCCTGTTACTCGATCTATCTCTACTCCAGCTTCTCTAGAAAGTTCATTTTCAGGGATAAGCCCTACCGATAAAACAAGAGTGTCGCAATCTATGGGGAAAGCCTTTTTTTCTATTGGCTTCATGTTTTCATCTACAGGAGCGACTAAAACTCTTTCAATACGATCTTTTCCTTTAATTTTCATAACAGTGTGACTTAAATAAAGGGGGATATCAAAATCCTCAAGACACTGGGCAATATTGCGTGAAAGCCCTCCAGGATAGGGCATAATTTCCACAACCGCTTTCACATTAGCACCTTCTAGAGTAAGGCGTCTTGCCATAATAAGACCTATATCACCAGAGCCAACAATGACTATCTCTTTTCCTGGAAGAAGGCCTTCTATGTTTACCATGTTTTGTACGGTTCCTGCGTTATAGACACCTGCAGGCCGCGTACCAGGAATATTAATAGCGGCTCTAGTTCTTTCTCTACAGCCCATAGCTAAAATAACAGCTTTGGCCTTGATTTCTACAAGACCTAAGTCTTGACAAGCAAATGTGACATTTTTTTGGGAATCTAAACCAATTACCATAGCATCGGTTTGAAAAGGTATCTCTCTTTTTTCTAGTTCTTGAACAAAGCGTTCAGCATATTCAGGGCCGGTTAGTTCTTCCTGAAAATAATGTAGACCAAAGCCATTATGGATACATTGGTTAAGGATCCCTCCAAGCTCATAGTCTCTTTCAAGTACTACTAGATTGGAAATGCCAGCATCTCTAGCAGCAATAGCAGCAGCTAGTCCTGCAGGGCCTGCACCGATTACAACTAGATCTTTTTCCCACTTAAGCATATAGCTATTGCTCCTTTCTTTCGATCAGTTCTTTGGCTAAGTAGGGGACTAAGAAAGATTCGTTGCCCCGTTTAGTTATCTCACTTGGAGGCATATTTAGTTCTCTTGAGAGTATCTTTATGATCTTTGGGGTACAAAAACCACCCTGACAGCGACCCATACCAGCTCTTGTTCTTAGCTTTATACCATCTAATGTTCGAGCCCCATTGTTTATTGCTTCAACAATCTCTGCTTCAGAGACCATTTCACAGCGGCAAATGATGTGAGCAAAACGTTTATCCTTGGCAATAGCCTCTTTAAGTTCTTCTGTACTTAGTTCACTGAAGCGAAGTTTTTTAGGAAGAACCGTGTTAAAATCAGGCTTTTTTTCTACTTTTTGGCCAGTAGAGGCCAATTTATCTCTAACCATCTCTTTTACCATCTCTCCAATATAAGGTGCAGCGGTTAACCCTGGTGATTCTATACCAGCTACATTTATAAGTTGAGAGACAGTTGGCGAAAACTCAATAATGAAGTCTCCTCGATCGGAAGCAGCTCTAATTCCTGCAAAAGAGGCAATTAGGTCTTTTTTCTCGAGACCATTTACCATCTTGGTACAAAAACTATAGATCTGCTCAAAACCTAAGGATGTAGTGGAGAAGTCATCTCTTTGGTCTAATTCTTCAGCAGTTGGGCCAAGCATTAGATTACCATGGACAGTAGGTATGATTAGTATTCCTTTAGAGGTTGGGGTCGGCAGAGGGAAAATAGTGCTATTAACAAGGTCGCCAACCCGTTTATCTAAAAGGTATTCTTCACCTTTTCTTGGCTTTATTGTAAAACTATAATCACCTAAAAGCCTTGCTATGGAATCAGCGTGTAGACCAGCACAGTTAATCACAATCTTTGTAAGAAACTTACCACGATTAGTTGTAATCAAGATATGAGAGTCTTTTTCTTCCATAGACAAAACCTCAGAACTACAAAATATCTCTGCACCATTATTTTTAGCATTCTCACCTTGGGCTATCGCTAATTCAAAAGGAGAGACTATACCGCCATTTGGGGCAAAGAGACCAGCTACAATATTTTTAGATAAATTCGGTTCTAGTTTCTTAAGTTCATCTTGAGATAAAATCTGCAAATCAGATAAGCCATTTTGTC
>DUTE01000399.1 GCA_012842235.1 Bacillota bacterium | reverse complement strand
TCAATAAAAGAATTAAAAAAATTAATAAGAGGTTCAATAAAATTAATACATGGATATATAGAAGCCGGAAATAGCATTTAACTTCTTTTACGATAAGACTGATTAGTTTGTATAGGTAATTTTCACGAGACATTCTAAATCTGTTTACTGAGAAGATAAGCTTTGAGCTTATCTTCTATTTATTATTACAAAAAACTTTTAGTTTCCGCGGGTTAATGGTACTATGTAAAGGGGAAGAATAAAAAATTAGATGTTTTTAATCCAAGGTTCAACCTACTTTTAGAAGAAACTGACGAAAAGTTTTCACTAGCTCTTTTAAAAGAAATGAAAAGATAGAGCCAATAAGGACAGGTGAGATAATGTCTGTAAAAGTTGTTGTAGATAGTAGTATCGATCTCCCAGAGAAACTAATAGAAGAATTGGATATTCGTGTGGTTCCTTTAACAGTTACTTTCGGTGACGATCATTATCTTGATAAGGTGGAAATGACTCCAGAAGAATTCCATGAACGTATGGCTAAGGAAAAAGAACTACCTAAAACTGCCCAACCAGCTCCAGGGAAATTCCTTGAAGTTTTTGAAGAGCTTAGCCAAAAAGGTCACCAAGTGTTGTGTCTTTGTTTATCTAGTGGTTTAAGCGGAACCTATAACAGTGCTCGTTTAGCAAAGAGCATGACCGATGCTGATGTTGAAGTTGTTGATACGCTGTCTGGATCTGCCGGGCTTGGTATTCTCTCCTACCTAAGTGCCCAGTGGGCTAATTTAGGTGAGTCTTTGCAAGAGATTACCCAAGATATTCAAAGCTACGCAGAGAACCTAACAGTTTATGCCCTCTTAGATACACTAGAAAACGCTGTTAAAGGAGGCCGTATCTCTCACTTAAAGGGTGCTATCGCTAGTCTTTTAAACATTAAGATTATTGCCGAGGTAAGAAATGGTAAAGTATATGTGCTTGAGAAAGTTAGAGGAGCTCAAAGAGCTTACGAACGCTTAGCTCAGTTAGTTGAAGAAAAAACCAAAGGAGTTCAAGTTCCACTTGTTGGCATTGCACATGTGGCCAATGAGAAAGGTGCTAAACTTTTAAAAAATGTAGTTCAAAAAGTTCAAAAAGAAGCAAAATATCTCGAGTGTGCGATGGGTGCTACTATTGGCACATATGCTGGTCCTGGCGGGATTGTCTTAGCATTTTAGGAGTAAAAAGAAAAAAAGACCTGGCTTTGTTAATGCCAGGTCTTTTCTATAGAAACGTCTTCCAATTTAAATGAGTTTATCTTTTTTAAACTGTTCGAGAAGGAGATCTGCCCAAATCTGGTAAGATGTACCGTTTGGATGAATTCCGTCTTCAGATAAGGATTTTGGCATGCAATCGTCTTGTGCCATCAAAGAATAGACATCAAGAAATTCTATTTCGAGCTTTTTAGCAATTGTGCGTAGTTTTTTATTATACTCTTTAACTTTAGGGGCTGCAGCTTTGTCTTTACCAAGAGGTAGTATAGACTGAAGATAGATCTTTGTATTAGGTGCTTTTTGCTTAATATATAGAAGTATCTCTTCGACATCTTGGAAATACGAGTCAAGATATAGGTCGTACAAAAGATTGTTGGTACCAATCATAAGTAGTACTGCTTGAGGATTGGTTTCTAAATTCAGGAGAGAACATCTTTCCAAAACACCGTTTGCTGTATCCATGCTTATGCCCCTGTTAATAGTTGGAACATTAGCTAGATAGCCCTGCAGGTAGTAACCCTCTGTAATTGAGTCGCCAACAAAGATAAAAGCATTATCAACTACTTTTTCCAAGTAGAAGTTATCTATCTTACCTAGCCAGTAGTCTCCTCGTCTATCAATTATCTCTTTATAAGGCTTATGGAGAGGATGAATTAGAGGGAACAATTTATCTAAAGAGACCCTTAAGTGGCTAAGATAATAAGTCCCATGATAGGGGGCTTCTTTTTTTAAAGAAAATTCTAATGCTCTGTGATTAAGGGCAGCAGATTCGTACAAAGTTCTAATTTCATCGGTATTGTTGTTTTCCGTAACAAATTTTTGATAGATTTTCTGACAGCTTTTATAGCGTTTATTGAAGTCTTCAGAAAGCCTGTTTAAATCATCTAATGGTAAGGAAAAAGTGGGGGCTGAAGCCTCGAGCATCCTGGCAATATTTTCCGCAAGGTAGTTAGAGCAAGTTTCTTGGTTATTATCCTCTAGAGAGTTAGAAAGATCATATGTAGCAATTAATTTGCCACCATTATCTTCAAAGTTAGTTAACTTCTGTTCAGTTAGACTCAAAGGTGAACAAGGGGATAAAACCAGAGCGATTTCGAAAAAATCTAGTGCATTCTCTGCTATATCTTTATCATCGATAACAATATAGGGAACAAAATTCTCTTCAAGGATTTCTTGTGCTTTTTCAAAGCTAAGAACACAAGTACTGTTGTTTTCTATACATTCTGTAGACTTTTGTGGGCAAACAAGAGCAACACCTAAACGTTCTGCATGGGAAAAGGAAGAAAAGACAATAAAGGCCATAACAACTAAACATGGTTTAAGGATACCGTAAAGTAATGCTTTGTCAGTCATAGAAAAATCTCTACCTCTTTCCAACTTTAAGTAATCAGAGTTATACATTCCCCTAAAGAAAACGTTTTCCTAAATTACATTGTATCACTTTCTGAATAGAGAATAAAGAAATAGTGTTTTTAATGCCAAGATTTTTCTCGTTAGGGGACAAGATCGCAGTTATAAATTTGGGGTTTTAACTTAGTAACATGCAAAGGGTATTTTTTAGTTAATTAATCATAGGATTTTTTCAGCATTTAGGTTTCCTATACCCATTTGGTAATGTTGTCATATACCGAATTAAACTGGTGTTTAATACAAATATAGTAGTCTTGATCAGGAAGGAGTGAGTTTTAATGGTAGACAAAGCAAGTGATGGCCAAGGAGCAGCACTATTGTTTTTAATCTTGATTCTCTTAGTGATAGCAACTATGAATGGTGGTAACTGTGGTTGGGGCTGGTAAAAATAAAATCTAAAAAAATTAGCCAACAGAAGTGGCTCTTCTCAGTGGGGGAGAGCCACTTCTGTTGGCTAAAAGTGTAATTTGACGAGGTTTTAGCTTCAAACAAGTTAGCAGATTAAAAGGCCAAGACAATTCCGCCAAAACCAATATGACTGGCCATAGATGCACTAATTGAGGTTATTATATATTCAGCATTTTGTTGGAACTGTTTGATTAAAGCACCTAGTTGATTTGCACCTTCAGCGTTTTTAACATGGCCAATACCAAAAAGTGGGATTTCTTGTTTGGCAGTTTTTTCAGCTACAAGGCAAGCCACACGTTCGTAGGCTTTTTTTGTACCTCGAACCTTATCAATGATTGCGACATTGCCGCTTTTTGCTTCTAAAATTACTTTGAAGTTCAAAATGTTATTAATCATGTGTTTTGCAGCAGTTAAACGGCCACCTTTTACACTATATTCTACTGTATCAAGTACACTATAGACAGAAAGATCTTTAGCATAATATTTGACATCTTGAGATATCTCCTCTAGGGATCTACCTGATTTAGCCCATTTGCCGCATTTCAAGGCTAACATTCCTAAACCAACTGAACCAGATAAAGAATCTACAACTTCAATTTCTAATTCAGGACTTGCCATTTTTTTGGCAAGAAGAGCACTATTATAAGAACCACTTAGTTTACTAGATACGCAAAGACAAAGAATTTGTTGGCCTTTTTGCCCATACTTTTTAAAAGCTTCAAGATATCTTCCTGGTGATGGTTGGGCTGTTTTCGGAAGATGGTCTTCTTGGGATATCTTGTGATAAAAATCATCAGGAGATAATTCAACCCGGTCAAGATAATGGTCTTGACCTAAAGTTATTGTCAGAGGGACAACTTCTATGTCTAACTCCCTTATTGTTTCCTCTGGTAAATCAACACAACTATCAACAATAATTTTTACAGACATCTTTTCACCTATCCTTTATAAAATACTTGCTC
>DUTE01000398.1 GCA_012842235.1 Bacillota bacterium | reverse complement strand
TTTAGCTGTTCTGCTTGAACTAAAGATGGCTCATTAATTTTTAAATCTTGGTAAAGTGCTGCTTTTTGATGAGGGTTTTCACCATATCTTAAATCCATTACTTTCTTAAGCCGATAATCATAAAACTCTGGGAATAGCTCATTATCAGCAGAGTAATCTGATAGATAACGATATATTAGACCATCATAATCTGCAGTGTGTTGAAAAGCTTTTATAGCTAATTGTTTTCTAGTTTTAGGGCTAAGTTCACCTTTTGTTTCCCGCAACTCTTCAAGAACTGCTCCATAGTCATTTGGTTCAACAACTACGGCAACATATTTAAAGTTTTTGGCTGCAGCTCGAATCATTGATGGTCCACCAATATCGATATTTTCAATAGCTTGATCTTCTGTGGCATCAACTGATGAAATAACCTTTGCAAAGGGGTAGAGATTACAAACTACCAAATCTATTGGTTCAATGTTTTGTTCTTGTAGCTGTGCAAGGTGGTTCTCTGTTCTTTCAGCTAATATGCCCCCAAAAATTGCTGGATGCAGACTTTTTACTCTACCTCCCAACATTTCAGGGAATTTTGTTATGTCGCTGACCTCTTTTACAGGAATCCCTGCCTTGCTAATACGCTCAGCAGTACCACCTGTTGAAATCAGTTCAACTCCCAGTTCATTTAAGCCCCGAGCTAGCTCTTCTAAACCTCTTTTGTCTGATACACTAATTAGTGCTCGTTTGATCTTCATGAAAAAACACTCCTTTAGATCTATTAGTCCTCAATCTTTGTTTTCTTCTAAGATCACGACTTTGCGCCCATCTATTTTTAATCTATTTTTTGCTAATAACTCTAAAGCTAGAGGGTATATTTCATGTTCCTTTTGCAAAATGCGTTCTGACAAAGAATCAACAGTGTCACTGTCATATACTGGTACAGCTTTTTGCATTATTATTGGTCCACTATCTAAACCTTCATCGACAAAGTGAACTGTGCAACCACTAATTTTTACGCCGTATTCTATTGCTTGCTTTTGAGCATGAAGCCCCGGAAAAGCCGGTAATAGTGAAGGATGTATATTTAAGATTCTTTCAGGAAATGCTTTCACAAAATTTGAACCTAAAAGCCTCATAAACCCAGCCAAACAAACCGTATCTACACCCTTAGCTTTTAAAAACTCTGCTAATGCTTGATCATATTGTGTTCTTTGAGGGTAATGCTCAGGTAAAAATGTATAGGCAGGTACATTAAGTTCATTAGCCTTTTGAAGGCATAGAGCATTGCTTTGGTCAGAGACTACCATAACTAGATTCACCGGCAAATTCCTATCTCTTATAGCCTCAATAAGGGCAACCATGTTGCTTCCTCTTCCCGATGCCAATATGGCTAGATTAAGCATTGCCCTACCTCCCAATATTTAGGTCTATACCTTTTTTACCCTCAATAATTTCACCAATTACAAAACTCTCTACTTGATGGTTCCGAAGAATCTCTTGTGCTCTTTCTACGTCTTGAGCATCTAGGTAGACAACCATACCTACACCCATGTTAAAGGTATTATACATCTCGTCAGTAGTAATGCCACCTACTTCTTGAAGAACCTTAAATACAGGTGGAACTTGCCAACTGTTAGCATCAACAACTGCTCGAAGACCTTCAGGAAGAGCCCTTGGTAAATTCTCAGGCAGACCTCCACCACTTATATTAGCGATACCATGAACATCGAGACCATTCCAAAGTTCCATCAAAGGTTTGGCATAGACTTGAGTTGGCGTTAAGAGTTCTTCACCAAGAGTCT
>DUTE01000050.1 GCA_012842235.1 Bacillota bacterium | reverse complement strand
TATACTCTTCTTGAAGAATAATACCATTTAAATAGACGGAACCTTCTTTAATTTCAATAAAATCCCCTGGTACCCCTATAATTCTTTTAATATATTTCTCTGGTACCAGGGGATTTTATTGAAATTAAAGAAGGTTCCGTCTATTTAAATGGTATTATTCTTCAAGAAGAGTATATTGCTGAACCTGTAGCTTTTTGGTACAACAAATATTTTCTTGTCCCCGAAGGACATGTTTTTGTTTTAGGTGATAACCGCAACCACAGTGATGACAGCAGGAGAATAGGTCCAATACCCTATGATAATATCTTAGGGAGAGTACTCTTTGTTTATTGGCCATTTGAAAACTTTGAAGTGATAAAGCTACCTACTGCCATCCATCTCTATGAAGAAGAACTTGCCAATTTAGTATTATAGCTGAAAAAAGGAGGTTGCCCCCCTTTTTTTAGCTATTTTATTTTTCCACAACCCGATAAGATGGAAGTTCAAAAAGAGTTTTAAGTACCAAAGTTGCAGAACCAACTACACCTGCATTAGCCCCTAAATTGGAGACAACTACCTTGAAATCGTCTCTATGACCCTCTATTGAATTTTCTTTAATTGTCTTAATGAGTTTTTGTGAAACAGAGCTATTTGGAGGACATAGCAATCCACCAAGTATTATCAGACTAGGGTTAAGTAAGTTAACAGCGGAGACAATAGTTCTTGATAGGTCAAAGACCATATCATCAAGGAGTTTCAAACAAAGTTCATCCTCATCTTCGACAGCTTGCAGAAAATGGCTAACAGTAAGAGTATCATAAGTCATAGCCGTAGGTTCGTTGTTTTCTAGAGCTTCTTTAATTTTCATTAGGACATGGGTGCCATCAGCAATTTTACCAACGCAACCAGGAAGACCACAACTACATTTAGGACCACTTGGGGTTATACTCATATGGCCAAGTTCACCTGCATTGCCATAAGCTCCTCTATAGAGCATACCATCTATAATTAGACCTGCACCGAGTCCATAACCTAGGTAGACATAAAGAACATGGCGATCTTCTTCACCAAATCCAAACCAGGTTTCCCCCAAAGCCATAGCATTTACATCATTTTCTATAACAAAATCAAACTGGTTAGAGTATCTTTCAATAAGGGGAGAAAGATCTAATTCATACCACTCATCTCCAAGTAGGTATCTGGTTTTTACCCCTTCTACAAGACCTAACAAACCAATTCCTGCACCAGCTAGATTTTCTTTGAGCTCATGTTGTTCAAGATATTTAAGACAGTTTTCGATACCTTCAATAATTTGACTTAAGATAGCATTACCATCTGCAAGGTCAACCTTTGATGTGTATGTAACCAATGGTTGTCCTACTAGATTAACAGGAGCTACCAAAATCCCATCGTGATTAACACTGATTCCCAAACCAATGCGGCCATTAGGAATAAGTTCAAGCAAAATGGGTTTTCTGCCAGCAGCAGATTCGCCAACACCGATCTCTCGAACTAATCCGTTTTCTATGAGTTCGGCAACTAAACTTGATACAGTTGTCGGTGAAAGATTGGTTTTAGCAGTTAAATCTGCCCGAGAAACCCCTGGGTTTTTCCTGATTAATTTTGAAAGTAAAGAGAGATTCCATTCTTTCATTAGCTGAAGATTAGCTGTTCTAAATTCCAAATTATCACCATCTTTCTACGTCTAAATCTCGTACGGAGTACTTAAAATATGCTTTGAGTTCTTGTTACATAATTCTCTTAGTAAAGTTAATTTCCTCTAAAGTGACTTTGTTGAGTAGGAATATGAGGTTATAAAGTTCCTTTGATTAAAGGGAGAGAGAGTCTTTGAGTTGAAGATAGTATAATAGGATATTAGAAGAACGTTGTATGTGGAGTGGAATCAATGGAAAAAGTAGTTTATCGTTCTGTGGCCAAAGAAGCCTATGTTGAATTTTACGAGAGAAAGTCTCGCTTTATAGGTCATACAGCTCCTGTCCAATCAGTTGAAGAGGCAGAGGATTTTCTTCAAAGAATCTGTTCAAAACACCCAAATGCTACTCACAATGTATGGGCATACAGATTGGGCGTTTCTGGCGAAAAACAAAGATTTTCGGACGATGGGGAGCCTTCCCAGACTGCAGGTATGCCAACACTTGATGTAATACTTAAACAAGATATTACACAACTTATTATTGTTACTACACGTTATTTTGGCGGAATTCTCCTTGGTGCAGGAGGATTAATAAGGGCCTATTCGAAAGCTGCAGCAGATGTTATATTAGAGGCAGGTATAGTAGAGTATGCTTTAAGAGAAAAATATCGCTTCAGTGTAGGCTACAGCGAGTGGGGTATAGTGCAAAATTATTG
>DUTE01000397.1 GCA_012842235.1 Bacillota bacterium | reverse complement strand
AAATATTACGGAGGCAAAAGCTACTGCTATAATAGCATTTAGTTCGTATGGGGATATCTTTTTAGGCGATCAGGGAGAAAAACCTCGCTTTTCAGATATTAGTTGGGCTTCAATGCTGTTTTGTGCAGGCATTGGGGCTAGTGTTATGTATTGGGGTAGTATCGAATGGGCCTACTATTATCAAGCTCCACCTTTTGGGATTGCTCCTAAATCAGTAGAAGCTGCAGAATGGGCAGCAGCGTATGGTATATTTCACTGGGGAATAACAGCTTGGGCTATTTACATTGTGCCCGCCCTTCCCATTGCTTATCTTTATTACGTTAGAAAAAAACCAATTCTGAAAATTAGTGAGGCCTGTCGACCTGTTTTAGGTGACAAAGTGGATGGTATCTTAGGTACAGTTATTGATGTACTTTTTATGTTTGGTTTAATTGGTGGTGCAGGAACTACCTTAGGTTTAGGTACACCTATGATTGCAAGTGGTATTGAGAAAATTACAGGTATCACTCGTAATCTAACTATGGATTTAATTGTTTTGTTTATATGTACGGTGATATTTGCTATTAGTGCTTATTCAGGATTAGATAAGGGGATTAAGTGGTTAAGCAATCTGAATCTAGGATTATTAGGAATACTGTTGCTTTTTGTTCTAATATTTGGCTCGACTTTATTTATCTTAAAAATGGGAACAAATAGCATAGGAATAATTTTAGATAATGTGGTAAGAATGAATACTTATACAGATCCAGTTGGTCAATCAGGTTTTCCTGAAAATTGGACTGTTTTTTATTGGGCTTGGTGGATTGTTTATGCACCGTTTATTGGTTTATTTGTAGCGAAGATATCAAAAGGTCGTACTATCAAGCAAATGATCCTTGGTTCTGTGTTATATGGCACTGCTGGTTGTGCTCTAGTATTTATTATCCTTGGTAACTATACAATGTATCTAGAGATAAACAACATTGTTCCCATAATAGACATATTAAATGAACAAGGAGCTCCGGCAGCAATAATGGCTATGCTTGGTTCTTTACCTTTTCCAAAGTTTATTACTTTTATTTTCACTTTAACAGCTCTAATCTTTCTTGCTACTACATTTGATTCATCTTCATACAGTTTAGCAGCAGTAACTCAGAAAAGAGTGGTTAAAGATCCTGAACGCTGGAACAGACTATTTTGGGCTTTTTCTTTAGCCATTTTACCGGTTGCCTTAATGCTTGTTGGTGGACTAAAACCTTTGCAGACAGCTTCTATATTAGTTGCTTTGCCACTTATTTTAGTTATGATCATTATGTCTATATCATTTGTTAAAATGGTTAAAGCTGATAGAGAAAAAAATAAAAGCATGCAAAGCAATGTAAAAAGGCTAGAAAAAAAAGTGCATAAGAATGTCGGATAGACTGATAGTGATAATATGCATTTTAGGTCTAAACCGGCAAAGCCGCCTTTAAGAGATTTTAAATAAATCACTCCTTGAAGTCTCTATTTTACTTGTCTACACCGGTTTT
>DUTE01000396.1 GCA_012842235.1 Bacillota bacterium | reverse complement strand
GTAGGAAAGTCTTTGACCAACACTTACACTTCTTATAGAGCTTTTCAACACCTCTTTTGGTATAAGAGCTGTCTCTAACGCCTGAGCTGTAGTAACAAAAAACTTTCCTTTGCCTTTTAGGGCACTAATAAGAACTTCAATTCGCTCGCCAACAACTCGAGGAGATTCAGGTATCGATTCAAAAGGAAGTATTTCTCTTTGCGGAAAGACTAATACTTTGTTCTCTGTAAAACTTTCTATGTCATGAGCAACACGATAAGCCTTATCCTCGTTGTGGCAAACAATAAGTATAGGAGCCGTTTCTGCAATTAAGCTATAAACTAGAGATCTTCCACTACCTGATGGTATGACAATGTTCATTTTCCCTTTTTCTTGGCTAATTTCTATTAATTTATTAACCGTATTTGGTGAAAGCATCTTTTTTAGCTGATCTTTAAGCATTGCCATTCCTCCACAAAGGATATTTTAGATCTTCTTGGTTTTTTTTAGAATATATGTGTTATAAAGTGCATGCAGTAAAAAAGAAACAAAGTTCGCAAGAAGCGGCCTTTGCCAAAGGATAAAAGCAACCGCTCCGTAAATACCATGTCCAAGAAGAGCATTTCCCAAGAGCCAATAGTTTTTACTACTTACACTTTCTTGTAAACCTTCTGCAAACCCAAAAATTATGTGAACAGGTATAGGGCTGACATTAAATATATATGCCAGCCCATTTTTAAGTGTTTCTTCTATCAACGGAATAAATAAAGAGTCTGCCTTTTGAGATAGTCGATTATTAATAGACAATGCCAAAAAAATAGCTAAAGCCCCTGCCACTGCCGTCTTTAAGTAGAATAAAACAAATCTAGAGATGGGATTATCAGTCCCTTCAGTTTAATATCTCACTGTTATTGTTTATGCCCTCTGATTGTATTTATTCATAGCTATATCCAATCCATCGTTTCGCCATGTCTCTATTGCATCTATCGTCGTCTTTAGAGATTTTGTAATAATTGGCATCTCGTCTTTGGCAAATGTCATTAAAACATAATTTACTACTTCCATATGAGGCATAGGCCTTCCTATGCCAATACGTACTCTCGGAAAGTCTTCTGTGCCTAGTAGCTGAATAATACTTTGCATACCCTTGTGTCCCCCAGAACTTCCTTTGGGTTTAATACGTATCTCACCTAAGGGTATATCCATATCATCATAGACCACTAAAATATTTTGAGGTTCTATCTTGAAATAGTTGGCAAGAGGCATAACTGCCTCACCACTTAGATTCATATAGGTCTGTGGTTTAACTAACAAAAGGTCGCCTTTTTTACCTATAAGTGCTTTAGATTTGAGATTTTTAATGTCAATACCTAATCTTCTTCCTAAACCATCAACAGCCATAAAACCCACATTATGTCTGGTATATTGATATTTAGGGCCTGGGTTTCCAAGGCCAACTATCATTTGCATATAGACACCTCTTTAATTTAAATATCACAAAAAGAGCCGAGGTCAAAAACCCGACTCAGAAGGTTCGCTATTCGCTTTAACATTCAAAGATGAAAGTAGTTTTCATAGCTAACCC
>DUTE01000395.1 GCA_012842235.1 Bacillota bacterium | reverse complement strand
TTTTTTCTTAATTATAACTATTTTAGTAGCGTTTCATTAGATCACCTCTCTTTATTAGTTTGGGATCTTTAGAAAAATCTATTCCCCAAGTAAGTCTTTTTAACAAAAAAAGATCTTTGAAAGAAGGAGTTTTCGAGAAAAAAAAGAATTAGACCCCCATAAGCTTTTATACCTGTATGCCTTTATATCTGATAGGCAATTTTCGCTTTAGAAGATTAACGAAAAAAGGAGAATGTTTATAAGCTTATAAGCTTAAGCGTTCAAAGCAAAAAGCTTAAAAAATTAATAAGCTGAGTCAAGATGAGCCGAGCAGAGAAGAGATGGATTTAGATGAGAAAGAGGAGATGTTTCTGTCTAGGCAAGCGCAAACCGTAGGCCTAGATTTTTTTTATAGGCTCCAGAGGCTCAGGACAAGGAGAAGGAGGATATTTGTGTATTTCAAACAGCAACCAGACCAAAATGGCTACTTTGGGGAATTTGGTGGTTCTTTTGTTCCCAGTGAATTACAAAATGTTCTTACTGATGTAGCAGAGGCTTATCTCAAATTTAGAAATGACCCTGAGTTTAATGAAGAGTTTCGTTTTCTTTTAAAAAATTATGTTGGTCGTCCGAGTCTACTATATTATGCCGAAAGACTAACAGAAAAATTAGGTGGAGCCAAAATTTATTTAAAAAGGGAAGATCTTAATCACACAGGGGCTCATAAGATCAATAACACTATAGGACAAGTGCTCTTAGCTAAACGCCTTGGGAAAAAACGCATTATTGCCGAAACAGGCGCAGGGCAACATGGTGTTGCTACAGCAACAGCTTGTGCCTTATTTGGTATGGAATGTATTATTTATATGGGCGAGGAAGATACCAAAAGGCAGGCTCTTAATGTTTTTAGGATGGAACTTTTAGGAGCAAAGGTTGTACCAGTTACCACAGGAACTAAGACATTAAAGGATGCTGTTGATGAGGCACTAAAGGATTTAATTGAAAACCACAAAACTACTTATTATATGTTAGGTTCGGCTGTAGGACCACATCCATACCCTATGATGGTTAGGGATTTTCAGTCGGTAATAGGTGAAGAGACAAAAGAGCAGATCATGCAAGCTGAAGGACGTCTTCCTGATTATCTTATCGCCTGTGTTGGTGGGGGCAGTAATGCTATTGGGCTTTTTGCTCCTTTTTATGATGATAAAGAAGTTAAGTTTATAGGTGTTGAGCCAGCTGGTAGAGGACTTGATACACCTTACCATGCAGCAACATTAACTAAGGGTAAAAAAGGCCAGATTCATGGCTTTAAATGTTACTCTCTTGAAGATGAAAATGGAGAACCATTGCCTGTTTACTCAATTGCTGCTGGTCTTGACTACCCTGGTGTAGGTCCTGAGCATTCTTTTTACAAAGAAACAGGAAGAGCAGACTATGAGGCTGTAACCGACAAAGAAGCATTAGATGCTTTTTTTGAACTAAGTAGAGTTGAAGGTATTATCCCAGCACTTGAAAGTTCTCATGCGGTAGCCTATGCTATGAAGTTTGCCCCAAAGCTGTCTCGTGATGAAATTCTTGTTGTAAACCTCTCTGGTAGAGGAGACAAAGATGTAACCCAGATTGCCAATATGTTAAACGGAGAAATTAGCAAATAAAAAAGCAAAAAGTTAAAAAGGCACTCTCTTTTGAGAGTGCCTTTCACTTTCTTTAGGGTAGAGAAGCTACAACAGCATTGGAAAACAAAGCCCTTAGCCTAATTACGCCATTTTCTCCTTCCCTTGTGGGGTGAACTCTATTTGTCAGAAGAATTATAGCTAAATCAAGTTTAGGATCTAGCCAAAGAGAAGTTCCTGTAAAACCAGTATGGCCAAAGCTTGCTTCAGTTAAAAGATCGCCACCACTAGAATACTCACCCTTTTTTACCCAACCAAGACCACGGTTATCGTTTAAGTGAGCTGTGTGATTTTGATTCATCAAATTTAAAGTATGAGGGGTTAGATATTGTTTATTATCCCAGATACCCTCATTAAGAAGCATAGCCGAAAATAAACTAAGATCATAGGCAGTAGAAAAAAGGCCAGCATTCCCACTTACACCACCTATAGAGTAGGCGTTTTCGTCGTGGACTTCTCCTGTTATAATATATTTTCTTTCAGGAGAGTATTCTGTAGGAGCAATACGTTCAAGCTTTGAAGGAGCAATATTATAACCAGTGTCTTTCATGCCTAAAGGCTCAAAAAGTTCTCTATTTAGGAAACTATCTAAGGTTTCTCCAGCGACTTTTTCCAAAATAAGACCGAGTAAAATATAGCCAAGGCAGCTATAGACTACTTTACTATCGGTTTTATATTCTAGCTCAGTTTTAGCTAGTGCGTTTTTCCAGCTTTCTCTATCACAAGTATTTTTATAGATAGGCAACCATGCAGGTAGACCTGATGTGTGTGTCAAAAGATGTCTCAATCTAATGTGGGCTTTGTCACCACTAAATTCAGGGAAGAAATAAGCGACAGAGTCATCAAGACGGATTTTTCCTTGTTCAAGCAGCATAAGTGCGGCTGTAGTTGTACCAACACATTTACTAACTGATGCCAAATCATAGATTGTATCTTGGGAAACTAACGTTTTTTGAGGAAGAATGGAGCGAAAACCAACTGCATAATGGGCGATAATATTTTTTTTATACAATACTAAACCAACAGCACCAGGTGTATCTTTATTTTCTACCGCTTTAGTGAGTAGATCCTCAGCTCTTTTTAGACGGTTAGGATCAACACCTAGTGTTTTTGGATCAGTATATGGTAACTCATTCACTTTTTAGGCCTCCCCATATAGTAAGATAGATTTGGCTTTCTTTAAGAAGTTTTTACTTTCATTGTTTGCTTTTTCCCAAATCTCATCAGGATCAACACCTGCTTCAATATTATCTTTAATCTTCGGGTCACCTGATAATAGGTTAAAGAAGTAGCGATCCTTTTTGGTAGAGAGAAACTCAGTTTCTTTATATTGGAAAACCAAAGAGAGAATATGAAGTGCTACTCTTAATGGTTGAAATATCTTGCGATCAGTTACATGGACATGAATACCATGGCACTCTGTGTTTGCATGTTTAGAGAATGTAGGTACAAAGAATACTGGTCTAAAGAGAACTCCAGGAAGGTTTTTGTTGTTAAGTTTATCTGCTAGATCAAAAGCATCTAGCCAAGGTGCACCAATTATTTCAAATGGACGTGTTGTACCTCTTCCTTCAGATAGGTTAGTTCCTTCAAAAAGACAGGTACCTGGGTAGACAATAGCAGTATCTACTGTAGGTATATTAGGAGAAGGTGGCACCCACAAAAGCCCTGTATCTTCGTAAAACATCTCTCTTGTGTAGCCGGTCATCTCTACAACTATGGGATCTTTACCTACCCCTAATACTTCCGCAAAATAAAGACTCAATTCACCAATTGTTAAGCCATATCTGTTAGGAAGGGGATAGGCACCTACAAAAGAGAAAAAGCCTTCATGTACAAGATTGCCCTCAACCTCTAAACCACCAAGTGGATTAGGCCTATCTAAAACAATAAAGTCTAAACCGTGCTCATGGGCTGCTTCTTGGGCATAGGCCATGGTATAATTAAAGGTATAATAACGACATCCAACATCTTGCATGTCAAAAATTAATACATCTACTTCTTTGAGCATTTCAGGGGTTGGTTTTCTAGTAGAACCATAAAGAGAATGAACAGGAAGTTTGGTTTTTTCATCGACTTCAGAGCCAACCTCAACTCCAGCTTGAGCATTACCCCTTACACCATGTTCAGGGCCAAAGAGTGCAGTTAAATTTACTCCTGCTTGAAACAAGAGATCTACTGTAGAATTGAGTTTACTGTCTAAACCGGTTGGACTTGTAATTAGGCCAACTCTTTTACCTGATAAAAGATGAAGTTTATCTTCAAGAAGATTTTCAACACCTAATTTAACTTTAGCCATAAATATTACCTCCTTTTAGTTAATTCACTCTACACAAATACAGTTCTCCTAAACCAAAATTTGTCCTACTTTTTTAGTTAAGTGCTTAAGTGCCTAATCTTGTTTTGCAGGGAACGGCAAAAAATTGGAGAATAAGAAGTAGATGGTAAAAAGAAAAAGGAGAGAGTTAAGTGAGATTTGTCATTACAAACACCTATGATGAGATGAGCAAAGAGGCTGCAAGGTTTGTCGCTGAAGCAGTTAAAGCTAAGCCAGACATTGTCTTAGGTCTTCCTACAGGAAGTACCCCCATAGGTATGTATAAAGAATTAATCAGGCTACACAAAGAAGAAGGTCTTGATTTTAGTCAGGTGACAACCTTTAACTTAGATGAATATCGTGGACTAAGCAGTGATCATGATCAAAGCTACCGCTACTTTATGGAAGATACTTTCTTTAAACATGTCAATATCAAACCTGAAAATATTAATTTCCTTGTAGGTACAGCTAAAGATCCTGAAGCTGAGTGCCAACGCTATGAAGAGGCTATAGAAAAAGTCGGTGGTATTGATCTGATGATCCTTGGTATTGGCGTAAATGCACACATCGGTTTTAACGAGCCTGCCAAAGAATTGCCAGCAAACTCTTATGTTGTGCAATTAGCAGAAGAGACAATTGAAGCTAACTCCCGCTTCTTTGAGCGCAAAGAAGATGTTCCCAAAGAAGCACTAACCATGGGTGTAGGATCAATTTTACGTTCTAGGAGAATCATTCTTCTTGCCAACGGTTCCTCAAAAAAAGATGCAATTTACGGTACTACCAACGGAATAGTAACGACTGAGGTTCCAGGAAGTCTTCTTCAGCTACACCAAGATGTAGTGTTGTTTTTAGACAAAGAGGCAGCAGTAAAGGTCTCTAAATAATGGGAGCAAATAAGCTTTATAGTGAACTTTATTAATGTGGCGTTGGCAAACGCCACATTTTTTTCTTTGAAACAAGTCAGTAAGCAGTTTATAATATGTTATTTGTTTCAAAAAAAGGAAATAATTGAAATAACCACAGATTGTAATATAATTAATAAGGGGTGAAAGAAATGAAAAAACCATTTAAACCAAACTTTTTGCCAGTAGAACTTACTGATAGGGAAATAATTGAAATCCTCAAGATAGAAAATGAGGCAAGAGCTAGAATCGAAAAGTTCAACTCGATTTTAGAAAGATCACCAATAAAAAGAGAGCTTCTTATGTTGTTTTCTATGAGTGAGTCTATACAGTCAACAAGGATAGAAGGGACAGAGGCAAGTTTTAGTGAGGTAATGATGGTAGGGGCTACTGGTAAGAAAAACGAGGATATTGTGGAAGTTCTTAACTATTTTGAAGCAATAAAACAGGCTGAGATACTGTTAGAAAATATACCTATTTCCAATAGAATGTTTTGCAAGTTGCATGAAACCTTATTAAGAAATAGTCGGGGACAAAACAGAAGTCCTGGAGAATATAGAAAGAGCCAAAACTTTCTTGGGCCTACATCTAACATTAAAGATGCAACATACATCCCCCCAGAACCATTTGCAGTACCTGATTATATGGCAAATTTAGAGCGGTATATAAACGATGAATATGAGGATGACTTTGGTCCTATTGCAAGGGCTGGTATAATACATGGACAATTTGAAACCATACATCCTTTTTTAGATGGAAATGGTAGGCTGGGTAGAATTTTAATCATTATATATCTTTTAGCAAAAGGCGTAATCTCTCACCCTGCTTTTTTTATCAGTGAAGAACTAGAGAAGAATAAACACAAATATTATGCTCTTTTAAACGGGTTAAGATTAGAAAAACCTAAGTGGAAGGAATGGTTAATATTCTTTTTAGACTCATCGATCAAACAGGCAGACAAATACATTGATAAGCTAATTACTATTGAAGGTCTATACAATGACATGATCGAGTTTGCGAAAGCTCACAAAATAAGAGAGGATGCAATTTCGTTTATCTTTCAAAACCCCGTTTTTACAGTAAAAAATATGCAAGATGAATTAGGAGTAAGCTATAATACAGCAAGGAGATATACTGGCGAGTTAGAAAAAAACACCAAAATATACGGGGACGACAGGAAAAGAAACAGAATCTACATGTTTTATGACTTAATGGATATTCTTTCCTAAGTTTTCGAGCCTGTTTAACCTACTTAAATAGATATAACTACTCAGTAGAGAGGACTATGCTAGGTATAAAAACATCCTGCAGATAAAAGCAAAAAGCACTTACTTGAGCCGACCCCCAATCTGTTAGATTTTGGCCTAACTTTTTGGGGTGACCTTAACTCCTCAAATAGTAAGTGCTTTTTGCTTTTTATCTATATCTAGGGAATTAAAAATGGTTTGCTATGTAAAGAGAAAAAACATTAGTTAAGCAGCCAAAAATGAAATTTAAGGCAGCTTTGTTGGTGATAATTGTCCTTAAGCGTTAGTGATAACTGTTTCTAAAAATAATGAAGATTACCAACTACTATATTTTGCCTAAGATCCTATAAAAATAAGTTTCTATTAATTGTGCTTGGGGAAAATAAAAAAACAAAGTTTTGCCAAATATACTCTCCAAAAGTTAGTTATATTATTGACAAAGTGATTAGGTTATCATATGATAAACAAGTATTAAGCGGTTAACGCTTAGTTTTACCAAAGTTTGACTATACAGGCTTAAAACCCAAGAAAACGATCTCAAAAGGTTTCAAGGCGTTTGGTTTAATAGCTATTGCTATTTATAATACAACATACCTAGAGAAAGAAGGGAAATTAATGAAAAAAAAGACAAAACTAGTATTAACAGTTTTACTACTTGTTCTAGCACTCGGTGCACATCAAGCATTCGCAATGGGAAAAAGTGCCAATTATAAAGATGGGATTTATCAAGGAAAAGGTAACGGTATTGGTGGAGAAGTAGTTGTATCAGTATCTATTGTTAATGGCAAGATTAATTCAATAGAAATCGAAAGCCATAGTGAAACCCCTGGACTATCCGATCCTGCTATTAATAATATTCCTCGACAAATCCTAAAAAAACAATCTGTAGATGTAGATAGTGTTGCTGGTGCAACAATTACCTCTGATGCCATAAAAGAAGCAGTAGCTAATGCTTTAAATACAGCCTTAGGGCTAAAGAGCGAAGAAGACAATGCAATGTTACCTTTTGAAAAGGCAGATGTTCTGGTAGTTGGCGCAGGAATGGCTGGCTTAAATGCTGCCTATGAGGCCGCTTCATTAGGTGCTAATGTTATTTTGTTTGAACAAAACTCACGAGTTGGTGGGTCTGGTTTATATGCAGGAGGCACTTTGTCTGGTGCTGGAACAAAAGTTCAATTGGAAAATAATGTTGAAGATAGTCCTGCAAAGTTTTATGCAGATATTGAGCGTCTTGGCAAAGGTATCTTTATACCTGAACTAGCCCGCTATCATGTAGAATATTCAGCTCAAGCTATTGACTGGTATGATTCTATTGGTATTAGCTTTGGTGATAGGAAACTCTATCAACCAGCAGTCTATGAGGCCTTTGATACCTTACGTGAAATCCATATACAAGGTGGCGCTAAGGCTGTTGTAGATAAGTTAGAAGAACTTCTTAACGAGCAAATCAGGGAAGGTAAAGTAGTTCTTTTGCTCAACACAAAGGTTGTTGACATTGTTCTAGAAGATGAAGCTGTAGTTGGTGTAGTTGCTAAAGATAAAGAAGGTAATTTGACCACATATAAAGCAAATGCAACGATTCTTGCCACAGGTGGTTATGGCCATAATGAAGAGTGGGTAAAGCGCTACAATTTCGAAAATTCTCGTACAGATGCCCCTGCTTTTGCTACTGGGGATGGCTATGACTTTGCTGAAAAAGCCGGAGCTCAGTTTTCTAACATGGAATATCTGCCAGCATATCCAGGTGCTGTTCCGGTTAATGATGGTGTCTACGCAAAAACAATGGTTGCTAATACTTCAAAGTACCCTGGGGCAATTTGGGTTAATCTAGAGGGTAAACGTATGATTGATGAAATCGACTGTAATCCTGCCCCCAAACAAGCTGTGTGGGCTAGTGCTCCAGAAAACATTGTTTATATTGTCTTTGACGAAGCTATGAAACAAGCAAATAAGCCAATTCTTTCGTATGGTGCAGGTTTTGCCATGACAAACGATGCTGGTTGGGTTCGCTTTGAAGAAGAGATATCTAAAGGCGATGTAGTGTTTAAAGGGGATACAATAGAAGAATTAGCAATAAATGCTGGTATAAACAAAGATGCTCTCGTAGAGACAATTAAGAGATATAATACTTTTGCTCAAAATGGAAAAGATACTGATTTTGGGCGTACCAACGAACTTACTGCCTTTGGGAGTGGGCCTTACTATGCAGTAAAAACTGTACCCTATTTAATGCTAACTAAAGGTGGACCTCTTATGAATACCAAAGCTCAGATCATTAATAAAGAGGGTCAACCAATTGTTGGTCTATACCAATGTGGCGAGCTAGTCGGTGGGGCTAATATTGGTGGTGCAGCTTCTATTGGCGGTTTAGCTAATACAATCTGTGTTCTTTGGGGTAAAGTAGCTGCAAGAAGTGCTGTGGAGTTTGCCTTGTCTAAATAAAACAAAGCAGTATAAATAAAAAAAGAGACAACGAGATTTATTCTCGCTGTCTCTTTTTCGTTACATAGAACTTTGCGTACAAATTTACAAGAAGTAAAGTAGTAAAATCTTCTAAAAGGTTTTAACTAACAAAAAGCTAAAAACAGTCTAGTTTCTAAGCAAACATGAATAGAGTTTAATAAAAATGGGCTTTTAGTAGGCAAAGAAAAAAACAGGTGTCAAAAATACCCCTATAGGGTATAATGGAGGTAAGGTTATGCTTATTGTCAATATCAATCGCCAAGAGTTGAGACTTGCAAGCATATTTGTTTGTTTATTGGTAGTGTCAATTATCGCTTTATGGGGTATGCCAAAAGACACAGAAGTTATCGAAGTCGTAGCTTTAGATGAGTATTTAATTTACGAAGGTAGCTACTACCAAAGAACCCTTACCGTTGTAGCGGTAATAGATCTAAAACTGATCGAAACTACAACCTTCTTTGAAGGGCGCCCCCTTTACAAAGAAACTCAGGCAAAAGAGCCAAAAAGGCTTTTATGGCCACTTGATGGGGATCTATACACTGTATTTGTAAAATTAGAAGACTAAAGAGGAGGTACTAAATGTTGGCACAGACTTCAGTTTCCTTATGGTTAGCTTTTTTAGCAGGTTTAGCATCATTTTTCTCTCCCTGTGTCTTACCTCTTATTCCTGTTTATGTAGCTTATCTAGCTGGTATGGCTAGTGAGAATGCGGGGGAAAACAAACTAGTAGTTAATTCTTTAGGTTTTATTACAGGTTTTACCATAATCTTTGTTTTGCTTGGTGCCTCAGCTACACTTTTAGGCCAATTTTTGTTAGCCAATCAGATAATCTTGCAAAAGATTGCCGGGATAATAATAGTTGTCTTTGGCTTGCATCTTTCGCAGTTAGTAAACATTCCCTTTCTTAATTTCGAAAAGAGATTACAAGTATCAGAAAAAGGAACCGGTTTCTTTCAAAGTCTTCTTTTTGGTTTGGCTTTTGGTAGTGGCTGGACACCATGTATAGGGCCAATATTAGGATCGATACTAGTACTTGCTTCGACGACCGGTTCACTTATTCAAGGAGTTTTCTTGCTGTTTATTTACGCAATAGGCTTGGCTATCCCCTTCTTTTTAGCCGCAATATTCATGGATCGTTTAAAACACAAGTGGTCTGGCATTACAAGAAAGACTATTTGGATAAGTAGATTTGCCGGCTATTTAATGATTGTCTTTGGTGTAATGATGTTTTTTGGTTGGTTGCAAACATTAGCAAGATATTTACCTAGCTGGGGGATTTAGTACAAAGAAAAAGGAGGAAAAACCTTGGTATCTTGTCCATTTGGCAAAAAAAGATGGATTTTCTTTTTAATCGTTGCTTTAGTTATTGGTGTGTCTGTATATCTTCTCTGGCCTCAACCAGAAGAGATTAGAGTAAATGCTGCAAATACACAAAATCTAGAAGAATCAAAAGAGACTCCACTTCCCAATATAGGTGTGTTTTCTGGTAATAAAGCAATGGATTTTACCTTAGAAGATGCAGATGGTAATGTTGTTTCTCTTAGTGATTTTTATGGCAGACCCATTGTTTTAAATTTCTGGGCGACCTGGTGCTCTCCCTGTAAAGCAGAGATGCCTCATATGGAAAAGATCTGGAGAGAATATCAAGAAAAAGGCTCTGATTTAGTCTATCTACTTGTAAATGTGGGTGAGTCAGTAGAGACAGTTCAAGGTTTTTACGAGAAAAATTTCTTTACTATGCCTGTAGTTTACGATAAAAATAGCAGAATCTTTACGAGATATCTTTTTCGTGGTATTCCAGGCACATTATTTATCGATAGAGAAGGGGTAATCAAAGCTCGCTATAACGAGATGCTTCCTGAGGCTACTTTTAGAACCCAAATTGCTCGGATTACGGGCGAAAGTTAGAAAGAAACTCGAGGGGATTACTTTTCCTCGGGCTTCTTCTTTGCAGAAATAGCGTATTAGCATTCTTATCCTGAAGGAAGAGGATAAGATATGTGTAAATTAATGCTTAAGTAGTAAAAAGCCGCAATTTCTGGACTCTATATGAGAAAACCCGTATCTTTATAGGGAAAATGTGGTCTAATAATATTGTATGCAATAACATATATGAGGTGATAACTAGTGAGAACCGGAATAATTCTCGGATTATGTTGTATTTTATCAGCTTTTGCCATGGGTTTGGAGGTAGATATATATTCAGATTATGCAATCATCAAAGACAATTGGCCAGAAAAAATCGGCGAGGGAACCAAAGTAGTTCAGTGGCAACTTCCTGAGAATATTGATCTTAATTCTTTTGTAATTCTAAGCCCTGAGATCGAAGTCCTATCAAGAATTGAAGAAAAAAGTTCTCAGCTTGAAGGTCGTCTAGTACACGTTTTTGTAAGTGGAGGTAGACTTTATAAGGGAATATTAAAGAGTTTAGGTGAAGAATTAGTTTTAGTTGACTCAGAAAACGGGAATCTAGTTGCTATCATAAACAAAGACCATGTCACAAGTATTATTCCTCAAGAAAAGGTTAATTTTACGAAAAAGTTAAAACTTGAGTTATTAAACCAAAAGAAACAAGAGCTAGAAAATCTCCAGGTACGCTATATTGCCTCAGGTATATCTTGGAATGTTATCTACTCTTTAGAGTTAAATGACAAAAAAGCAACCTTAGTTGGTGAGTATCAGATCGATAATAAGACGACAAATTCATATAAAGATGCTTCAGTTAGACTTATTGCCAAAACTGAACCTAATTATTATCCGTATGGGCTAAGAAATGAGATGGCTTTATCTACAAAAGGCTCCTTTGATATGATCCAAGAGCCACAGATGACACAAAGAGCAGAGACCGCGGTCTATGAAATTCCTAGAAAGATTGATATACCAAGTGAGGCAAGGTTGCGCTTAGATCTTCTCAAAGAAGAAGACCTTAAGGTAGAGCGCAGTTACATTATGGATGATAATCGCATCAATGTGGAGATAGAGTTAAGCGGCATCAAACAACCTTTACCACAAGGTGAAATCAGCATCTTTGATAAGGGGATTCTTGCCTCAAAACAGTTTCTTTCCAGTAAGCCACAATCAGGCAAGCTAAAACTAAATCTTGGGGAAACCTTAGATATCGCTGGTTTACGAGAGTCGTTAAGACACTATAAAAAGGGCTTAAATCTTGTTGATGAATATAGAGTAACTTTAAAAAACAACAAAGAGGAAGAGGTTACAGTTCAAGTAAAAGCCTTTCTGCCTAGGAGCAATTCTGAAGTTGAAAGCAAAATGCCATACAGAAGAATTTCATCTAATATTGTAATCTTTGATGTTGTAGTAGGTAGTAAAGAAGAAGTCGTCTTTGATTATGCGGTTTTTTATCCTGAAAAATAATTAAACTGTAAAAGTCTAAAAGCTGAAAACCTAAAAAGCCGTCTGGTCTAACCAGACGGCTTTATTACTTTATTCATTTAAGTAAAAGCTTGCTCTTACTGGTAGGTGATCAGAGTATAAAACCGGGATCGTTTGCGAGTCTCTTAGTTTTAACTTATTGCCATAGAGAATGTAATCGATTTGAAAAGTAGGATTGTCTGCAGGAAAGGTAGGTTTAGCTTCTGCACTTACCAGTACAAGAGATTTCTTGAGAAAGTCAATTTCGTGGGGGTGAGCATTAAAATCCCCAAGTAAAAGATCAGTATCTACTGCTATGTTAGCGATATATTCAAGCTGTATGTTTTTTTCTTGGTATGAAGGAGAAAGGTGAGTAGCTAAGAGTTTTACCTCTTGGTTTTGCCACTCAATACTAAAAGATATAGCTGCTCTTGGTTCATTGAAATATTCTGTAGGCAAGTAATGAATTTTTGGATCCTTAAGAGGATAGCGGCTTAAGATGGCAATACCATAGCTACCCTTGAAGTTAAAGAGCTTAGCTTTCTCTAAAGTTGGGACAAAGTAATGGTATTTTAAGCCGGTTAATCTTTTTAAGACCATTAGTTCATCTAAATAGTTTGATCTACTGTTAAAGACACGATCGACCTCACAGATAAAGACTATATCAGCATCTGAAAGCACAGATGATATCTCGTGGAGACGAAGATTACCATCTGCGTCGGTACCATGGCATATATTATAGGTGGCTACTGTCAGGTGGGGTTTATCTAGCATCGTGTATTCTGTTTTTTCAAGAGATTCTACTTGAGGTTTTAAAAGGCAGAGTCTGCTAAAGAGACAAGTTACACTTATGATAAGAAAAAAGCCCAAAAGTTTTTTCATTTAACAGACACTTCCTTTGTTGTGGTCTGTATAAATAATTCGCAAAAACTTTCAGGCCTTCCTTCATTATACGGCTTCCAGATCTAGGAATTCTAATAGTTTAGGCAGTGCCTCTTCTGCTTTTTTATGGGAAACAAAGGCTGCTTGACTATCAAATGGTGTTGGTTCTAAGTTGAGTATAGCCACCTTTTTTGCTCTCAAAGGTAGATAGCATGCGGGGCTAACCTGGAGACTTGAGCCAACAACAATAAGCAGATCAGCTTTGTAGGCTTCTTTTTCAGCTTTGAGGTAATCTTGTGGCATAGGATCGCCAAATAGAACTACCAATGGTCTTATTAACCCATTACACTTAGTACAACGAGGTAAAGTATCACTAGGGGTAAGGGGTTGTTTATGACCACATTTGAGGCAAATCCCTCTATAGCTTGTTCCATGAATCTCTAAAACATTTTTACTTCCAGCTCTTTGATGCAATTCATCGATGTTTTGAGTAATTACCGACTTAATGACACCTCTTTTTTCCAGTTCAGCAATGGCAAAATGAGCATCATTAGGTTTACATTGAGAAAACTCAGAGAGCATATTAAAGAAGAACTCATAGAATCTCTCTGTATCACTGTAGAAGGCATCTACAGAAAGAGCATAGATTGGATCTACCTGCTTCCATAGGCCTTTTGGGCCTCTAAAATCAGGGATACCACTTGCTGTAGAAGTACCAGCACCAGTAAGGACAACAGTATATTCACTATTTTGAATGAGTTTCGCTAGTTCCTTCATTTTTCTCACCTGCCTTGTCTTTTTTCTGCATGATTGAAGGACCTGCATTAGCAGAAGCAGGTTTAATAGCATCTGTAGGGCATTCGCCTACACATCGGTTGCACCTAATACAGTGCTCAAGAATATGGTAGATGCCACCTTCTTTGGCAATAGCATCGACTGGGCAGACTTTAATGCAACGATCACAACTAATACATTGCTGCTTTGAGACTACTAGTTTGGTAAATAGATCCATAATAGTCTGTGTCAGAGATTTTTGTGATGGTGAGCAAAACTCCCAAAGAGCTTCTTGTAATGAGATCTCTCGGCCCTCATTTAATGTCAATCTCTTTTTGTGTTCAACAATGTATAAAAATAGATCTGCAGTAGTTCGACCAGGAAACTCATCAAGAAGTTGTTCTGATTCAATTGTATGAGCAAGAGGCAAATAGATCATGGCATACCAGTCCTCAGCAGCCTGTTTAAGAGTGAAATCTTCTTTAAATCTTTCACAAAGATAATCACGATAATCCTCTATCTCTTTGAGGAGATTTTGGTAATGACCAATCTCTGTAAGCTTAATATCATATAAACCTGTGCGAAAGTGGAAATACGACTGTTCTCTTGCGAGAATACCTTCAGGGGTATCTGCTGATGGGAGGTATTCTGTGACCCTTGCTTTAATCTTTTTCCAGCCTAATCTTCTTGCTGCGGCAACTCTGTGATTGCCATCGACAATGTAATAATCATCTTTAATTTTATAAAGCTCAATAGGAGGAAGTTCTTTGCCTGTGATCATAGCAGCTTCGATCGAGCGAAGTCTAATTGGACTATGAGTAGTTTGAATCTGAAACTTCCGATCAAAGTCACGCCAGCGCCCAACACTGCCTACAATCTTATCTAAATCGACTTCCAAAACTCCTAATTGACGGCGAGCAACAACTTTTTCTTTCTCATACTCCTCAGCAAAGTTTTTTACAACATGTTTTTTGCCAAAGCCAAGTACCATACTTTAGGTTAGGCTCGTGGGCGAGCTAGACCATTCACCTCCACCTGGTTTATCTCTCTGGTTTATCTCTAAGACATAAAACCCCACACAGTTTATTATCTTTGTATTACCCAGTATGTTTTCCCTTCTTGAAAGACCAGGCAGATAATCAAGATGAAAGTGGCCATGAAGAAAATATCTGGGTTCATATTTTTCAATAAATTTGCGATAAGCAAAAAAGCCTTGATGACAAATATCGTCAACAGAATATATCCCTGCTGGGGGAGAGTGGGTTACAACTATATCTACATGGCGGTTAAAAAGTAATCTATATTGAACATGGCGTACTCTCTTTTTCATCTGGGCTTCAGTATATTGGTAAGCTTTGTGATTATAACGCATACTCCCTTGAAAACCGACAAACCTTAAGCCTTTAAATTCGACAATTTTCATATCTAGATTAGTCCCTTTAGGACGTTCATAGCGATAATGAAAATCGTGATTACCTGCCACATAAAAAAGGGGTACCTGAGCTTTATTTGCTAATGAATTAAGGTAAGAGGCGCGTAGATCGCCACAAGAGATGATACAATCTAAACCTTCAAGTGCAGGATGATTTGGTTCATCTCTTAAGGCGGGTACCTCTTTGTCACTAACAACTAGTATTTTCATAACTCGCTCCACTTTCATAAAAAAATAAAAGGCACTTTATACTAACTAATTCCCGTTTTCTTCCTCTTTTACCTCTTTTTAGCTTTTAAAACCAAAAGGATGTAAAAGAGGTAATGGTATAAGTTAGACAGACCGTGGCATTTGCCACGGTCTGTCTAACTTGTAGACGATTATTTTTTAAGCTTAGTAATAAAACGTGCATATTCCCTTTGCTTTTTATCGAGCTCAGTATTCATATCACGGGCAGCTTTTTTAATAGCGGTCTCAGGATTTGCACCTTCAACTACAGCCTCGTAAGCTGCAAAGTTAATAAACCTTAAAGTTACAGACTCAGGAGCTAATGCATAAGCAGGAGCAATACTATCTTTTGCTTGATTCATAATAACTTTGATATGCTCTTTGGGAAGAGGTAGATATTCGATAGCATTGATATTTGTTGGAATGTATATGCTTCCAGGAATTTCTTTGATGATTCTTTGAGCAAGTTTACCCTGAGTTTCTGCAGAGAGGAACCATTTAAGCCAAAGGAAACCATCATCGACCCTTTTGCCTTTTTCAAAGAGGGCAAAGGTCATACCACCGATGTAGGCTGCGTGGTTAATAGAACCGTCGGTGCGTTTAGTTCCAGGGACTAAACTGATGCTCCATTTGCCTTTGAGTTCTGGGGCAGCCATCTCAAAGTTTGCATATTGCCACATGGAAGTTAACATCAAAGGAAGTTCACCTTGTTTAAAACCCATAAAAGACTCAGCAGCTTTGGGAACACCACGCTTAGTAAAGAGTTCAGCAAATTCGGTAAAACCTTTGATAGACTCAGGTGTATCGAGACCGGATTTTGTCCGATCAGGTGTGTACCAATCTCCCCCATGTTGCCAGATAAACATAGATACATCGGCATAAACTACTTCAGCCTGTCCTTCTTTAAAAGCAAAAGCGGTGTAGAAGTTTTTATTGTTGGCTTGAAGTTTTGGTAAGATCTCATAAAGTTCATTCCATGTATTGGGGACTTCTAAACCTAGCTCTTGTAAGATATCAGAGCGGTAAACCATAGGGTAGAGAGCCATATCCATAGGTAGACCAAAGTTAGTACCCATAAACTCAAAAGAACGCATAAGCCCAGGGAACATTTGGTTACGAAGCTCTTCGTATTCTTTCCCATAGCGAGAAAGATCGACAGCAGCTCCTCTAATACCCAAATCCGCAGGCCCAAGAGAACCAGTAATACCTACATCAGGGACATCTCCACTTGCCGCAGCAAGAAGATACTTCTGTTCGAAACCAGCCCAAGGAATAGTATGAATATCCACAGGAATATTTGTTTTGGCTGTAAAATCAGCATCAGTAAGCTCTTGAATAATTTTGTTCCACTCAATGGTCTGGGGTGACCAGACTTGTACAGGAGCAGCGAAAACAGAAAAGCTTAAAACAACTAAAGCAACTAAAACCAATAGACTGTTTCTGTAGTTCAACCTCATTAAGTTAGACCTCCTTAGAGAATTATAAGACCTAGATGATAAGGTAAAACAAGGAAAGCGGTTAACTTATTATAGTTTTATTACTTTTAGTTAGAGATACAATTTAACTACTTAGTATAAGTTTACCAAAGATGAAGTATCTGTCAATGTAGAACTAAATCGACAATTTTCGTTTAAAAACTCTGTATTAGAGTATACATCAAAAAAAGCAGGGTTAAGTGAAGAGGGAAAGAAAATAATACCCGTGGGAAGAAAAGTAATAGACTTTCCCAAGGACCAAGGAGGCAATTATATATAATGAAAGAATTTGTTGGAGCTCGTATTTTAACTGCTAGCGATAGAGTTATGAACTTTGATTGTGGCCGTTTGGCTATAGATAACGGCAAGATTGTCAAAGTGGAAGATGCTGATTCATATGAAGAAAAACCTTACCAAGGTAAAGTGATTACACCAGGCTTTATCGATGCCCATTGTCATATTGGTGTTTATGAAGAGTCGATACTTAACGAAGGCGATGATGTCAATGAAATGACAGAACCCCTAACACCTGATGTAAGGGCAATCGATGGTATCTATCACGAAGATCCTGCGTTTGAGGAGTCTTTTAAGGGAGGATTAACTGCTTTTTGTGTAGCCCCAGGAAGTGGAAATGTCATAGGTGGACAGATCTGTCTCATAAAAAATCGTGCTACAGTAGCAGATAAGATGATCTACAACCCTTACATTGGTATGAAAGTAGCCTTTGGCGAAAACCCCAAACGAGTATATGGTTCGCAAAAGAAAAAACCTATGACAAGAATGGGTGTGGCAGCTTTACTTCGAGAAGCTTTAGTTAAGGCTGATAACTACAGAAACAAAAAGGATAGAGAAAGAGATCTTGGTCTAGAGGCTTTAGTCAAGGTCTTAGAAGGAGAGGTTCCTCTTAGAGCTCATGCTCATCGTGCCGATGATATACTAACAGCTATAAGAATTGCCAAAGAGTTTAATGTAAAATTAGTCATAGAGCACTGTACTGAAGGAAGCAGAATAGTTGAAGCACTAAAAGAAGCAGATGTTCCCTGTATTGTTGGACCAACTCTTACAACACGAAGTAAATATGAACTACGTTATAGGAACTATAAAACCACAAAAGAACTTCAAGATGCAGGTATCCTTACAGCTATTATGACAGATCATCCTGTAATTCCCGCACGAGAGATTAGACTATGCGCTATTACTGGTATACGTGAGGGCTTAGATCAAAATGAAGCTCTAAAGATGATAACGATCAACCCGGCAAAGATCTTAGGTGTTGATGATGATCTTGGTTCACTAGAAGAAGGCAAATCTGCTGACTTTGTAGTTTGGTCTGGGGATCCTTTTGATGCTCGCACAAGGGTAGAGGAAGTCTATGTAGATGGCAACTGTGTTTATAGGGAGGAATAAAAACAATGAAAACCATCTTCGAGGCAAAACGAGAGATACCTGTTAAAGGACAGTGGGATGTTATTGTTGTAGGCGGAGGTACAGCTGGTGCTATTGCAGGGATTGCTGCAGCAAGAGAAGGAATGAAAACTTTGATAGTAGAAGCACAAGGTTTTTTAGGTGGTTCTGCTACAGCATCACTTGTAACCCCTCTTATGAGTAACCATGTTGATGGCAAACCATTAAATACAGGTATAGGTCTTGAAGTTATGGACAGACTTAGTGAAACTGGTGATTGTGGGGAACTTTGGGGTAACAAAGGCTTTTTCAACTGGGAAATGCTTAAGTTTACTCTTGAGGATATGTATCTTGAAGCCGGTGGCGAGCTTTTATACCATGCAAAATACAGTGCTCCTATAATGGATGAAAATACAATTACAGGGGTTATTGTGGAGACTAAGTCTGGTCGCTTGGCACTTATGGCTAAGGTTGTTATCGATGCCTCAGGGGATGCAGATGTTGCTGCTACAGCAGGTGCACCTATTGAGTCTGGCGATGAAACCGGTAAAAATCAGGCATTAAGCCTGCGTTTTAGTGTTGCTAATATTGATTTAGAAAAATTTGCTGACTTTATTGAAAGTCTTGGGGCCCAAAGACCTAAAATAGAGTTTTTCCACGCAGCCCATGTAAACGGTAAAGAATATCCTCTAACACCTCTTTTTAAGAAAGCTTACGAGGATGGCACACTTGAAGAAAGTGATGGGGATTATTTCCAAATATTTGGTGTACCAGGTAGACCCCATGAACTATCCTTTAACTGTCCACGCATTAGCTCTCTTACAGATGGTACTGATGTTTGGCATCTTACCAATGCGCAAATCGAAGGTAGACAACGGATAAGAAGGCTTCTAAACTTTATGAAGAAATATTTCCCCGGTTTTGAAGATAGTTATATTGCTACTATAGCCTCTATGGTAGGTGTAAGGGAATCTCGAAGAGTCCGCGGAGAATACTATCTTACAGAAGAAGATTACGTGGAAGCTAGAAAATTCCCTGATGGAATATGCAAAAATCGCTATCCTATCGATATTCATAGTCACAAAAAAGGTGGCGGTGTAAACTTCTATTCCCATATGGACAAGAACGAATACCATGAAATTCCTTATAGAGCATTGGTACCTTTAAATGTAGAAAATCTTCTTGTCGCAGGGCGCTCAATATCAGCTTCATTTGTAGCTGAATCCTCAATTAGAATTCAGCCTAACTGCCATGCTATGGGTCAAGCTGCAGGTGTGGCGGCTGCTTTGGCTATTAAAGAAGGTAAAACAGTAAGAGAACTAGATGGGGTTAAAGTCAGGGATACCCTCAGAGAAAGAGGAGCTAACCTCTAACTAAATTGGTATAGGCATAGGCCCTAAATTAGGTTACTGTTGCCAGGAGGAATGGAAATGCATTACGATGTAATAATTGTTGGCGGAGGGCCTGCAGGTATTTTTGCAGCGTTAGAACTAGCAGATAGTGCTAATGTATTGTTAATTGAAAAAGGAAGAGATATTGATCGCAGAAGTTGCCCTATGAAAGAAAAAGAGGTGCAGTGTGTTCAATGTCAGCCCTGCTCGATAACTTGTGGTTGGGGTGGGGCAGGGGCATTTTCCGATGGTAAGCTGACTCTTTCTACAGAGGTTGGTGGCCATCTCAACGAGTATATTGCAGAAGAAAAATTAATAAGATTAATTAAAGAAGTTGATCAGACTTACCTTGATTTTGGAGCCCCTAAAAAGCTTTATACAATAGATAACAAACAACTAGAAAAGTTTTCTCGCGAAGCAACTTTAGCTGAACTTTATCTCCAATATAGTCCTATTAGGCACTTAGGTACAGGACTAAGCCAAGAGGTTCTTAAAAACATGCAAGATGAGCTTTTGCAGCGAGGAGTCCAAATAAAGACAAATCTTACCGTACGCAGTATCTTGAGTGAAAATAGTACTGTAACAGGTGTTAAGACAGATAACGGTTGTTTTTATGCACCAAGAGTAATTGTTGCTCCAGGGCGAGAAGGCCATGAATGGTTTACAGAGACAGCGACAAGTCTAGGACTTGAAAGAGAGATTAATCCTGTGGATATTGGTGTTCGAGTAGAGTTACCTAAGGTAGTTATGGAGCATCTTACAGACCATCTCTTTGAATCAAAATATCTCTATTACTCGAAAACCTTTGAGGACAAGGTCAGAACATTCTGTATGTGTCCTGGTGGTGAGGTTGTCGCTGAAAACAACTCAGGTCTCATTACGGCCAATGGGCATACGCGCTCTGATAGAAAAACAGAAAATACTAATTTTGCTATTCTTGTGAGTAAAAACTTTACAGAGCCATTTAAAGATCCTATAAAATACGGTCAGTATATAAGTACCTTAGCTAATATGCTAGGTGGTGGAGTAATTGTCCAACGCCTAGGGGATCTTATTGATGGGCGTCGTTCTACAAAAGATAGAATGAAGAAATGTTTAACAAGGCCGACCCTTACCAAGGCAACTCCAGGTGATCTCTCACTTGTTTTTCCCTACAGACATCTAGTATCTATCTTAGAGATGCTACAGGCCCTTGATAAAGTTGCTCCCGGTGTTTATTCAAGAAACACCCTCTTATATGGTGCAGAGGTTAAGTTTTACTCCTCAAGGGTAAAGGTAGATAGAAATATGGAAACAGCAATTAAAGGCCTCTATGCAATAGGTGATGGTGCAGGTATTACAAGAGGGCTTATGCAAGCATCTTGTTCAGGCGTTATTGCAGCAAGGGGCATTCTAAACAATAAAAACAGCTAAAATCTGAAAGATAAGGTTAGAAGGATAGAAGGCTACTAAGTTAAATGGTAGCCTTTTTTTCATAAATTAATTGCAGTTGAATGGATCTATGAATGTAATAAAGATAAATAGAAGGG
>DUTE01000049.1 GCA_012842235.1 Bacillota bacterium | reverse complement strand
TAAAGGGCTTTACTTAAGAATTCTAGGGAAATATCTCTATTGATACTTTGATTAAATGTAGCACTTAATATGCCTATCCAAAACACCGCAAAAACAAGAGTTGCCATAAGAAGAGAGATTTGAAGAATAAAAGTCTCTAAGATAGAAAGTGCATATTCTGTTTGAGTTTGCTGATAGATATTTATTCCCCGTTCAACAGTTGAAACATATGGATCAAGCATTGTTGCAAACATAATATCAAAAACAATTTGAGCACCAAGACACAAGAGAGTTAGAACAAAAAGCCAAAGATAGGGTTTAGCGTAGACAAAGAGTTCTTTTAATATAGCTAATGTTTTTTGCAAATTTACCTTAGCCAATACTCTCAACCCCTGTCTCTAAGCTATCTTTTTGTGTTAATTCATAAAATCTACCACCAAGTGCCATTAATTCATGGTAAGTACCTGCCTCAACAACCCTTCCCTCTTCTAGATAAAGAATTCTATCAGCATATTGAATTGTCGACAAACGATGGGCAATAACTATAGTCGTTCTATGAGGAAAAAGCTTGGCAAATGTCTCTTGTATGCTCTTTTCATTTTCGCTATCTAGGGCTGAAGTTGCCTCATCTAATAGTAAAATTGCTAGCTCTGACTCTCTTAAAAACAAACGTGCCAAAACTATTCTTTGTAACTCTCCCCCTGAAAGGCCTGAACCTCTTTCACCTAATAATGTGTTATAACCTTCAGGAAGCTTTTCAATTACATGATGAATTCTTGCAGCTTTGGCTGCCCTTACAACTTCTTCTTGTGAAATATTCGTTAAACCACAGATGATATTTTCTCTCACTGTAGCGGCAAAAACTAAAGGGGTCTGGGAGACATAGCCGATATGGGAGCGCCATTTATCTGAACTAAAATCGGCAACAGGCTGATTGTTCCACAAGATATCTCCACCTTGTGGCTCATAGAGCCTTAATAGAAGTTTAAATAGTGTACTTTTCCCTGAGCCACTTGGCCCAACAATAGCTGTGATTTCACCTGCTTTGGCCATAAAATCTAGATCGTTTAACACAAATTTATCATCGTTATAACCAAAACAGACCTTTTTTAGTTCTAAATCGCCAAAGGTATCTATGCTTATTTCTGAGGAGCTTTCGAGAACTTCTTGGTCTAAGACCCAAATATCCCTTCCTCTTTTACCCTGTGATATAGCGTTTTGAAATTCTGGCCACAGATTTGCTAACCTAGTAAGAGGAAAACCTACTTGTTCATAGACAATAAGCATTGCTAGTATTGCACCTACATCGATCTCACCTAAGATCGCTAATCTACCACCAAGTGCCATAATAGAGATGTAGCCTCCAACAATAGCAACAACATGTAGTGCCCCTACTAGAGACCCCCAAGCACTTGCTTTTTTATTTAGTTCTATGTCTTTTTGATAAAATGGCTCTATCCTGCCTAAAAGCCATGATTGTGCAGAATAAGCCTTGGCAATTTCAATATTTTGCAGTGTATCTTGTCCTAAAGATTGGAGTTTTCCGCTGTTTTCATGGAGTCTGTCATTGGCTTGGCGAATTTTGGGAGAAAAAAAAGTGGAGATCATTGGAGCTAAAATAGAAAATACCAACGCAAGCCAGGTCAATCTGAGATCGATTCTTGCCATATAACCGATCTGTAAAACTACGGTTAAAACTCTCTCAAAAAACTCTGTGATCTTCCAGGTTACACCTTTTAGAGCCTTTGGCGCCTGCATTGAATCT
>DUTE01000394.1 GCA_012842235.1 Bacillota bacterium | reverse complement strand
AATTGCTATAGTTCCCCATACCGGTAAGCCGTTGGCTTTAGAGGTAGCGGCAAAGACAGCAGAACTTTTGTGTAAAAATGGTGCTAAAGTGTTGCTTCCTAACGAGCTAGCTAAGGGTGCTGCTTTGCAAAAATATGCAGACAAAGAAGCATTAGATCGTGCTGATTTAATCGTAGTAATCGGTGGAGATGGAGCCATGCTTAAGGCTTCCCACGAAGCAAGAAAACGACAGATTCCTATGCTTGGTATAAATACAGGTCACTTAGGCTTTTTAACAGAGCTAGAGGTAGATGAGGTTGCAACTTATGCCAAAGCTATTGCTAAAGGCGAATACCAAGTAGATGAAAGGCTTATTTTGGAAGCTGAGGTTTCAGGTATGAAGCCTTTTTTCTGCCTAAACGATGCAGTACTTAGTCGTAGTGCGGCCGCGAGGCTGATCTATTTTGATGTATTTGTCGATGATAATTTTGTAGGACAATACCCTGCAGATGGTCTTTTGGTGGCTACACCTACTGGTTCGACAGCCTATTCACTCTCAGCTGGAGGCCCAATTGTAGATCCAGATGTATCCTGTTTGCTGCTTACCCCAATCTGCCCGCATATGCTATCTGCCCGTCCTGTCGTTGTGGGGATTCAGCATACAGTAAAGATAAAGGTTCGTTACAGTGATGAAGAGGTGCTTTTAACTGTAGATGGGGTTTTAGGAGCATCTTTAAAAGAAGGACAGGAGCTATTAATTAGAGCTTCTTCAGAGAGGTTGCAGCTTGCAAAGCTTAACACAAGGACTTTTTATGATGTGTTAAGAGAAAGGTTGCAAGCAGGCAGAGACTGTGCACCCCAAAAGGGAATAAACAATCGTTAAGGGGAGGTGTCAGGTGATAAGTACTCTTTATGAGTCTTGTCGCTAGCTTTATGAAGTCAAAAAGGCAGACTTTGATTCTGGATTTGATTTCCAAAGAAGCCATTGATACCCAAGAGCAGTTAGCAAATCGCCTCCGTGCTCTGGGCATAGAAGTAACTCAGGCTACAGTGAGTCGTGATGTAAAAGAACTACGTTTAATTAAAGTACCTGTTGGTGATGGACGTTATCGCTACGCTCCTCCTCCTGATACGTTAAGAAATCCAGAGGAACTAAAAAGAGCTAAACGCATCTTCCAAGATGCTGTTTTATCAATTGATTCGTCTCTTAACCTTGTTGTGATTAAAACATTAGCTGGAACAGCTCAAGGTGTAGCTGCTGTCATTGACGATATGGAAATAACAGGTATTTTGGCCACAGTTGCTGGTGATGATAGTATTCTTTGTGTGGTCAAGCCGATTGAGGCAGTATACAGCGTGATCCAAGACCTAGAGGGGTTAAGAAGCTAGGAGGGAAAAAGGCTGTGCTGTTAGAGATAAATGTGGAAGATTTTGCACTTATAGATCAGCTTTCTCTAGAGTTTGGCAGAGGTTTAAATATTGTTACCGGAGAAACTGGTGCAGGGAAGTCCATTATCCTTGATGCGGTGAGCCTTCTATTAGGTTCAAGAGCCCAAACAGAAATGATTCGTACAGGATGTGAATTGGCTCGCATCGAAGGTGTTTTTGATGTAACTAAATTGCCTCAAGCAATTGCTATTTGTAACCAAGCAGGTATCGATGTACCAGATGGCCTCCTTATTCTTACAAGAGAGATATCTCAAGAAGGTAGGAGCCGCTGTTGGGTTAATAGCAGGCCGTCTACGGTAACATTTTTTGCAGAACTAGGAACAAAACTTGTGGATCTTCATGGACAGCACGCACATCAATCTTTATTATATCCAGAGAATCATCTTCGACTCTTGGATACTTTTGGAGGTCCTCAACTAAAAGAAGCAAAAAAAGACTATGTTTTGCTTTACGACAAGTGGCAGACACTTAGAAGACGATTAGATAAGATTTTAACTGAGAGAGAAGAAAGAAAAAGAAAAAAAGAACTGATTGAATTTCAGTTAGATGAGATCCTTCGTGCTAATCTTGTTCTTGGTGAGGAAAAGTCGTTACAGGAAGAAAGAGAAAGACTGCAGAATGCAGATTCGCTCTATAAATTAAGCCTTAGTTCAGCTGAACTATTATCGAAAGATAATTTTGAAGCTTTTGATATTCTCGATCCTTTACGTGTTGTTGCTGAGAATTTAGCAAAACTTAATAATTTAGATCGCAATACAGAAAGCTTTGCAACTGAGGCTGAAGATTGTTTGTATCGTCTTGAAGAGTTGGCAAGAGATCTTAGGGATTATGCTGAAAATGTAGAGTTTAATCCGCAGAGATTAGATGAGGTTGAAGCAAGACTTTTTTTAATCGATAACCTTAAACGAAAATATGGTGATTCTATTGAAGAGATTCTAGAATATGCTTCTAATATCGAAAAAGAATTAGAGCAGCTTCAAGATGATGACAAAGCTGAGAAAACATTAGGTGGAGAAATCGAAAATGCTGCTACTAAGCTTGGCCAAGCAGGTGAACGACTTGCAAAACTAAGGGAAGAGGCTTTCTCAAGGTTAAAAGAAGGCGTAGAAAAAGAACTAAAAAGCCTAATGATGGAAAAATCACAGCTAGAGTGTTTTTTCTCCAGAAAAGAAGATACACAAGGTATTCCTGCTTTTGATAAGAGATACTTACCGCATTTAGGTGGACTAGAAACTATAGAGTTTTTGTTTACAGCTAATAAAGGTGAGGAACCAAAACCACTGAGCAAAATTGCTAGTGGTGGAGAAATATCAAGATTAATGCTTGCCTTCAAACTAACACTAGCTGGAGCCGATAACATACCAACACTGATTTTCGATGAGATAGACGCTGGTGTTGGGGGTAGAGCTGGCCAAGCTGTTGCTGAAAAGCTTGCTGGTATTGCTGTATATCATCAAGTGTTATGTGTAACTCATTTGCCCCAGATAGCTTCTATGGCTGATAGACACTTTTATATTGAAAAAGTAGAGAATAACGAAAGAACAGTTACAAAGATGGTAAAGCTAACAGATGATGAGAGGCCTTATGAGATTGCTCGCATGTTATCGGGGGATAGTTCAGAGAGGTCATTATCTCATGCCAAAGAGATGATACAAAATGCAAAAGAAACCAAAAAAGCATTAGGTATTTTAGCTTAAAGTTGAATTAAAGTCTGATGGCAATTTTCATATTGCTATCAGACTTTTTGCCTGTTTTACTATTTTTGCAAAATTAGATTGCATTCTTGGAGATTAAGGGCTATAATCAAACTATGCTCAATGCATATATTTTAAATCGGTTTCCAAACCGCCAGGAGGTAACTTAATGTACCAGGACCAAAAATTAGTATGTCGTGATTGCGGCCAAGAGTTCGTTTTTTCTGCAGGTGAACAAGAATTTTATGCTGAGAAGGGCTTTGAAAATAAGCCAACCCGTTGCCCTGATTGTCGCAAAGCTTTCAAGGCTGCCAAGAACAACTCAGCAAGAGGCGATCGTAAGTTGTATAGTGCAATTTGTGCAGATTGCGGTGAGGAAACTAAGGTGCCGTTTAAACCTAATGGCACTAGACCTGTTTACTGCTCTAGTTGTTTTGAAAATCACAGATAAATAAAAGTATAAGTTTAGGAATTATTAAACCCTGGCATTAATCATTGCCAGGGTTTTTTTATCTTTACTACAATTTGTACTTTGGCATTGTTTTCCCTTGTATAGCCTTCCTCGTCTCTAGAAAGTCTAGAGATGGGGGTGGATATTTGCAAAAGAAAAGTAAAATTAAAATAGTCTTTATGCTTTTTTTTATGTTACTGATCTATGCTAGTGTTTCTACATACCTCTTTCCCGGTCAGATAATCTTGATGGGAGAGCAAAATCCAATTAAAGCACCTAGGCTTTTTGCACTGTGTGGCGATAAGTTATACTGGGGTCAAAACCCTTTGCCACTAAAGCCAGGTGAAAATAGCTTCACTCTGAACTTTTTAGGAATTTGGCCAGTAAAAAAGACACAGGTCTATCTTCTAGAACGGTGCTATCTTCGTTTAGGAGGCCATTCTGTTGGAGTTATTCTTGAAGGTGAAGGCTTAAAAGTTGCCGGGTTTTACCCAGTATTAACTGGTACAGGCAATGAAGTATGGCCTGGCAAAGAAGGTGGTCTTGAAGTAGGAGATATTCTTCTTGAGTCTAATGGAGAGAAACTAATAAACTCAGAGGTGTTACAGAAGTTAGCTTTAGAACAAACAATTTTAAGATTGAAAGTAAGAAGAGGTAAACGTATCTTTGAGACCTCTGTTATACCAAGGGAAAATATTGCAAGTGGTAACGAAGAAAAATTATTGGGTATCTATCTTGCTGATCCGGTGATGGGAGTTGGGACCTTAACCTTTGCTACCGAAGATGGTTTTGGTTTTGCTGCACTTGGGCATATAATAGGGGATGGTGAATTTGAGAAAAAAGGCGTAATTAAAAGAGCACGCATCGTTGGCTTAAGAAAAGGTGAAAGAGGTACACCTGGTGAGAAACTAGGACTATTTGAACGCAATGGTTTACCACTAGGTAGTATCGTTAAAAATACTCCTCTTGGGATCTATGGTGAACTTACTGAGGAGCTAGAGAGTCCCCTAATGGAAATGGCTTTTTATGAAGAAATAAAGCTTGGAGCAGCTAAGGTACTTACAGTCTTAGAAGGGGAAACAGTTGAGGTTTTCGATGCCTATATAGAGCAGATTTTTGCTAGGCGTGAACCAACCAATCGTTCTTTTGTGATACGAATAACAGATGCTAGACTTCTTAAAGAGGCAGGGGGAATTGTTCAAGGAATGAGTGGTTCACCCATAATTCAAAACGGTAAATTTGTTGGGGCAATTACTCATGTTTTTGTGAATGATCCAGAAAGAGGCTATGGTGTGTTAGCTGAGTGGATGGCACTAGAGGCAGGTGCTTTTGCGAATTTAAAAAAGCAGGCTAATAGTTCCTAATGGACTACTGCCTGCTCTTTTATTAGGATAATGTACTTTGTAAAACCATCTTGAGAGAAGGAAAGGGGAATGTTTTATAGAATATTGTCAAATGATAGCTTTTAGGAGGTCTTTGTATGGCACTTCCCATTAATGTTGTAATTGCCGATGATAATGAGGATCTCTGTTTTGTAGTGGAGGAATATTTTGCCAAACGAACTGATATTAAACTTGTTGGTAAAGCATATGACGGTGAACAAGCATTAAAAGTCATACAAAAGACCCAACCAGATATATTACTTCTTGACATAATTATGCCAAGGCTTGATGGGTTAGCGGTTTTACATGAGATTCAAAGGCTTAATCTTAATTTAAAAACAATTATGATCACAGCTTTTGGGCAAGAGCATGTAATTCAGCGATCAGCAGAACTAGGAGCATATTACTATTTGATTAAACCCTTTGAATTATCGGTTTTAGCAAAACGGATTCTTGATTTTTCTAAAAGTGAACCCTCAGAAACTATGTTGCCAAAGCAAGTAGATGTGGCAGCAGCAACCGGAATTTACCTTGATGCCATTGGTGTACCACCAAATTTCAAAGGTTATAGCTACATTATATCTGCTGTAACCTTGGTTGTTGCCAATTGGAATATTCTTCATTCAGTTACTAAGCATCTCTATCCTGCAATAGGTAGAATACATCAAGCCAACTCAGCACAGGTTGAGCGAGCTATTCGTCATGCTATAGAATACGCATGGCTCAATGGCGATACTGATGTTTTGGACAACCTTTTTGGTAACGCATATAGCTTAGAGACAGGAAGGCCAACAAATTCGGCGTTTATCGGGAGATTAGCAGAGCTAGTTAGACAAAAAATAGCATCTTAGATCTACATAAAAGTGGATTTTTTGTAATATAGAGGGAGTGGTCGCATTATGAAGAAGATGTCTTTAAAAAATAGAATAATTCTCGGCTTTGTTTTGGTAGTCCTTATTCTTAGCGGTGCAGGGGCGCTTAATACTTTTTTAATGCATAAATCTATTCATATGATTGAAGATACTGTAGAAATGCAAGAGTTTTCTACGTTTTTAGCTGAAAGAGAAAGCGACCATCTTCGATGGCTGGCGAATTTAGCAGAGTCAATTGTTGTGGGGAAACCGTTTACAGGACAATTAGATCCACACAAGTGTAATCTTGGGATTTGGTATTATGATTTCATTTATTCAGATGATTTTAAGGAATTGCCAGAACAGGTGCAATTACTGCTTCGGCAATTAGAGCAACCACATGTTGAATTTCATAAGTCAGCACAAAAGATTGCAGAGCTTTATGCTAGTAATCCCAATGATTGGAAAGATGAGGCTCAATTAATCTTTCAAGAAGAAACTAAGCCTTTTATTCAGCAAGTAGGCTCGCTACTTACTCAGGTAAAAGACGAGATGAATAAACAATCTGCAGAGACAACAAAAAAGGCAAAAAATATTGCTGATTCTTTGAGTAGAACTCAAACTATGTTTGTAATAATTGCAGCACTAGTGGCAGTAGGTATAAGTTTATTACTTGCAGAAAGATTTGGCAATTCTCTTAAAGAAACGGTTGATCTACTAAAAGATATCTCTGAGGGTAGAGGGGATCTCACACGTAGACTTGATGATTCAGACGGCGATGAGATGGCTAAACTAGCTGGTCACTTTAATAATTTTATAGGCACTCTCCATGATATTATGGTAGATGTAAAAAAATCTGCATTTGAAATAGATACAAGAACAGATGAACTTTGTGAAGCAGTAACTCAACAGGCTGAAAACATCAATCAAGTAGCTTTAGCTGTAGAGCAGGTAGCTGAAGGAGCATCAGATCAGACAATGGCAATAACAAAGGCCAAAGCCTTGACTGAGCAATTATCTGCTGCAATATATCAGATCGCTAAAGGTATGCAAGAACAGGCACAAACAGTAACTGAAACGGGTCAGTTAGCTGTAGAAATGGCAACTAATATGGCAGCTGTCTCCAATGTATTAAAGGATGTAGGTGAAGCTTGCAAAGCAAATGCCGACTCAGCAGTAAAAGGCAACGAAGCCATTAGAGAAGTTGCCGAAGGCATGGAAGGAATTAGAGTTGGTGTGGGGCAGGCTGTAGATAATGTAAATAGTCTCTCAAGTGGTAGTCGACAGATTGGCGAAATTATTGCTGTTATTACAGAGATTGCTGATCAGACTAACTTACTTGCTTTAAACGCTGCTATAGAGGCAGCTCGAGCAGGAGAGAATGGCCGAGGTTTTGCTGTTGTAGCTGATGAAGTTCGCAATCTAGCAGAAAAAACTAGAAACAGTGCTGATGAGATTGCTAATATTATTAAAGAGCTTTCAACTTCTATAGACAGTACAATTGACTCAGTCGAAGAAAGCCGTGAAAAAGTTAAAAAAGGTAATGAACTTGTACAGAGAGCCATTACTATTCTTGAAGAGATCGAAGAAACAGCTACTCATGCAGCAGACGGTGCTATTGGTGTCTTAGAGATGGCAGAAAATGTTAATAAGGCAAGCCGACGTGTTGGCGATGCTATGACAGATTTAGCGGCTATTACAGAACAAAGCAGTGCTGCAGCTGAACAGATCACTTCTTCTGCAGAAGATGTCCTTGGTACTATGACTTCTATAGCTGCTGTAAGTGAACAAAATGCAGCTGCATCCCAGGAGGTTGCCGCATCAACAGAAGAACAGCATGCTATTGCTGAAGAAATGACAAATGTTGCTAAAGACGTTGCCGATATTGCCAAAGAGCTCGAAAATTTAGTGGTCCAATTTAAAACAGAATAAAAAAAAGACCCACTTAAAATGTTAAGCGGGTAAGTGGGCCAATAGCTGTTGACAACTTGTCAACAGCTATTTTATTTACAGATTTTTAATCATTTGGGGATGATTTTTCTCTAGCCATTGTCTGTAATCAGAGTAGAGTTTTTCTGAACCGTCTGCTCCTGCGTAAGCCTGTGTTCCAGGTTTATTAAATAGACCTTGGTATTGATAAATCAAAATATTATCGACATAAGGTGAGATAGCTTCCATTTGGCTTAAGAGACGTTCAAAGGGTGCAGGTAAGAGTGGACTATAAGCTATTTCACCATCAAAGCGAAAGGCTTCCATATCTGCCCAGAGAGCTCTCTGTGGTACTTTATCGTGAGCTTTTCTTAGACCTGCAAAGATAGCTTCACTTTCGTGTGGCTTTGTTTTTTCTACACCAACTTCATCTTGATAAGCAACAATGTCAACATCAAGCATCTCTAGTTGTTTGACATACTTATCATCAGGGACACAGACTCTTGTACCAAACGGAGCTACAAGGACTTTAGAATCGGGCATTAAAGATCGAGCAAGAGCACTTGATTCATTGGCATAATTGATAAAACGTTCGTTATAGTAGCGGTCGATATAGGCTTCACTAGCCCAGTACCAACCATAAAAACTTTCGTGATGTCCAAACTTTTCTACTAGCTGTTCCATTGCCTTAAAGCGGCGTTTCTTAATTTCAGGATCAGTAAGGATTGCTTCAATATTAAAAGCATCACCCCACCAATCGTTGGAAATAAAGAATTTAACTCCATATTTATCAGCAGCACTTAAGACTACCTCAAGTGGGTTTTCTGTCTTAAAAAAGTCTGGCTGAGGGAAAATATCTGTAGGGAAGTAGGCCTTAAAGTCTACTGCTACAGCCATAAGAACTAAATATTCCATACCAAGTTCAGCGATCTCTTTGATTTTTAGTTCCCACTGCTCTGGAGTAAAATCTGCTAAGGCCGGGTTGTAATACACACTCTCTGGTGGGTGTGGATGTTGAAATTCAAACCAGCTTCCTTTAATTGGTTTAATCATTTAACCTATCCTCCTAAGTTATGTTACTAGATTTATTCGTTAGGGGAAATAATATACCCTTCAAACTCATGATAACGATTGCATAAAAACTGGAAAGAACAGTAAAAAGAAGAAAAGGCAATGTAAAGCCTGGTAAGACAGCTGAATCGCAATTCTTCTTTTTATTTGTCTAAATCTTTTTTCTGTGCCCTTAGAATTACCTAAGGTATTTATTTGTTTATAGAAAAAGAAAGACCGGCTATAAACTAAAGAAGACTATACCATTTTATCAAGAGATTACTTAGAGGCAAACCAGTTTTAGATGTGCTTTTTAAACTAACAAAAAGACATACTAAATATGGGGTGCAAGTTTTGAGATTAAAAAAGGGCAAAAAGACAAAAGAACTAACTAAAAAGCTTGTGCCAGGAGATTGGGTATTGATTAAGCACAGTGATATCGATTGGGTAGCTGCAGAGGCTCTAGATCGGTGTGGAGTAAAAGGAATCATTAACGCCGAACATTTTATTACAGGCAGCTATCCTAACTTAGGACCAAGCTATCTGTTAAAAAGGCAGATCCCCATGTGGGAGCTATCTTTGTCAGAAGAAGACTTTGAAATATTTACCGAAGAAACAGAGGCTAAGATCGAAGAAGATCTCTTGCTAGTTGAGGAAAAAAAGTATCCACTTAAGCCAATCACAGAAAAAGAGATATCTCAAGGCTTAGATATTGCCAGAGAAAATCTACCTGCTAAGCTACGTGAATTTACTAAAAACACCCTAGAGTATGCTGAAAAAGAATTAGGTCTACTGACAAAATCTTTACCCATCGATGGTTGTCTAAAGCATCTAAAGGCAAAGATACAAGAGAAAGAAGCTGTTGTAGTTGTCAGGGGCAAGGACTACCGAGAAGATCTAAGGGCAATTAGATCGTTTATTGAAGATCGGCATCCAACAATTGTGGCAGTAGATGGTGGAGCAGATGCCCTTTTTGAAATGGGCTTTAGACCAGATATTATTGTTGGTGATATGGATTCAGTTACAGATAAAGTGCTTAAGCTTACACCTGCTAGAATAGTCCATGCCTATGTAGATGGAAGAGCACCAGGTAAAGAAAGACTCGATAAGATGGGGCTTGAAAGTACAGTTATACCTTGTGAAGGAACAAGTGAGGATTTAGCAGTTTTGTTACTCGATCAACTAAATGCTGCCATAATTATTACAGTTGGTAGCCATAGTAACATGATTGATTTTCTAGAAAAAGGTCGCCAAGGTATGGCCAGTACTTTTCTAACAAGATTAAGATCTGGTGATAAATTAATTGATGCTAAAGGTCTAAGTGTTATCTATAGGGCAAGACCTAAAAACACCTATGCCCTTATGTTAATACTAGCTGCCTTTATCCCACTAATGGTTTTGTTATTGCTTTCGCCACCTGTAGCTAGTTGGTTGAAGATATTTTTAAGGCAGCTTAAATTCTAAGGAGGATTGGTGGATTAAAATGCTAATAGATCTGCGCTACCATGCTACTTCCTTAATAGCTGTATTTTTGGCACTAGCACTAGGCCTTATTATCGGTGGGAGCCTAAGTTCAGATGATGCCCTAGTAAAATACCAAGAAAACCTTATCTCTCGCTTAGAGGCAGAAAATAAGGCACTAAGGGGCAAACAAGAGGTTGATGAGAGTGCTCTTTTGGCCTTAAGAAAAGATAAATCTACACTTGAAAGTAACCTTGATATTTTAGCAGTAGCTTATTTTAACCAAGTTAGCCAAAGTAAGAAGTTAGCTTTAGAGGGTAGTGAGACGCTTTTAGGTTATAACCTAGAGACAATAGATATAAGTAATAGTTACGACTGCCTTTTTAGTTTAAAAGAAGGAGGGGAGTTAGCAAAGAAAGTAACCGCTGACAATAAAGGCTTTGTTGTGGAGGTGCCAAAAAATATTAAATTATGGGAATTAGCTCTCTACCTAAATATGACCGAAGAGAAGTAGCGGTTTTAATTCCGGCCTATAATGAAGAAAAGTTGATCAAAAAAACTATACAAGCTGCTCAAAATATCGGTTGTGTCTATGTTGCCGACGATTCTTCTACCGACAAAACTAAAGAGATTGCGCTACAAACAGGTGCAGTGGTTATTAGTGCACCTTACAATATGGGAAAAGGTGATGTCTTAAATTATGCTCTACCTCAAACTAAAGAAAAGATAGTCTTACTTATCGATGCAGATCTCGAAGAAAGCTGTCTTGAAGGCCAAAAGCTAGTGGAGGCAGTTTTAGAAGGTGCAGATCTTTCTATTGGTTTATTTCGCTCTCAAGGTGGTTTTGGTTTAGTAAGACGTCTTGCCTCTTTATTATTGTTTTTCAAAACTGGCCATTATTTCCAAGCTCCTTTGTCTGGTCAAAGAGCAGCTTACAAAGAAACTTGGGAAAAATTGCAGCCGTTTTCATCGGGATTTGCTTTAGAAGTGGCCATGTTAAAAAAAGCTTGTTTTCACCGTCTTAATATTGTCGAGATACCTGTTTTAATGAGTGATCGGAATTATGGCCGTGGTTTATATGGTATTAAACACAGGTTAAAACAGCTAATAGCAGTGTTAAAGGGAGTTTATCTATGAAAATAATAGTCGCTTTAGGCTCTGGCTTTTTTGCGGCATATCTTTTATTACCTCTTTTTTTTGTTTTAGGTGAAAAAGTTT
>DUTE01000393.1 GCA_012842235.1 Bacillota bacterium | reverse complement strand
TAGACTCTTTTTAGATGTCTACTCGAAGGGTTACAGTTCAATTCCAAACCTCTTTCTGTTGATCTTAACCTAAAGCGTTATAGATAATCTTACCTTCAACCATAGTAAATTGGACATTAAACTCGTCATCAACAGCAACTAAATCAGCATCTTTGCCAAGAGCTATACTGCCTTTACGATAATCTAGTCCTAGAAGCCTTGCAGGATTAAGACTTGCCATTTTACTTGCATTTTCTAAACTAGCACCTGCTAACTCTATGATATTCTTTACAGCTTTTTCCATTGTTAATGTAGAACCAGCAAGTGTACCATCTTCTAACCTAGCACTACCTTCTTTAACAAAGACATCTAAACCGCCAAGTTCATATTTACCATCTTCTAAATCAACAGCTTGCATAGAATCGGTAATTAGTAAGGCCTTATCTGGACCCTTGTTTTGATAAAACAGTTTTAAGGCCACAGGATGGATATGAATTCCATCAGCGATAATCTCTGAAGAAACGCGATCATCAGTTAAAGCTGCACCAATAATACCTGGTTCTCTATGATGAAACTTTCTCATGGCATTAAAAAGATGTGTTGTATGCAAAGCACCAGCAGCTACCGCTCTTTCAAATTGCTCAACCGTAGCCATAGTATGACCCATTGATGGCACTGCCCCAATAGTTCTCAGATAACCAATCAATTCCAATGCCCCATCGATCTCAGGTGCAAGGGTCATAACCTTAATATTGCCCCCTGAAATCTCCCAAAGTTTCTCTGTTTCACTTACCGAAGCATTACGGACACATTCTGCACGATGTGCACCTAGGCATTCTATATTCATATAGGGTCCTTCAACATGCCAACCAAGAATCTTTGCTCCATCTGTACCCTTATCAACAGCAGTCTTGATAGCCTCAGCTACAGCTTGCATCTCTTCAAATGTAGCAGCCACACTTGCTGGCACCATAGCTGTAGTGCCATGTTTACCATGAGTTTGGGCAATTGTATTTAATGCTTCATAGGTAGCATCCATCGTATCTTTGCCACCGGCCCCATGAAGATGAATATCGATAAAGCCTGGTAAAATAGTTAGGCCACTAAAGTCGAGTTCTTTAGCATTAACTGAACTAGTCTTACCTAATGCTGCAATACGACCATCTTCTACTAATAGATCAAGTCTTTCTCTACCTTTTTCGGTTAAAACCATAGCTCCACGTAGTTTGTACCGCATCTTCAAAGCCCCCTACAATAATCGTGATTTACCTGCCTCTTTCAGTTTAAGCATAGCTAAAGAAGCATCAGATGTTCCAAAAACAGCTGAACCTGCTACTAAAATATCTGCTCCTGCCTGAACAACAACACCAGCGTTTTTTTCATTAATACCCCCATCAACAGAGATAAAGAAACGCTTAGATTGAGTTGTCCTATATTTGTCAAGCATTCTAATTTTGGGCAATACCTCAGGTATAAAACTTTGCCCGCCAAACCCAGGATCTACACTCATAACTAATACAAGATCTACATACGGCAAGAGTGCCACTACGCTTTCAAAAGAAGTTCCTGGATTTAGAGCAAGGCCTGCAAGGGCTCCTGCTTCTCTAATTGCCACAAGAGTTCTATGAAGATGTCCCCCTGCTTCAAAATGAACAGTTATTGCCTGTGCTTTTAGTTTGGCAAATTCATAAATATAACGCTCAGGTCTATCAATCATTAGATGGACATCTAAGGGAAGATCTGTGTTCTTACTAACAGCAGCTACTACAGGAAAACCAAACGAGATATTGGGAACAAATGACCCATCCATAATATCAAGATGAATCAGATCCCCATCTTTAACCCGAACTAATTCATTTTTAAGATCAATAAAGTCTGCTGAAAGTAAAGATGGGGCAATTAGAGGCTTGTCAAAACCTTTTTGACCCACTTTATTTAGTTGACTTGCAAGTTTACCTACCACGGTCTCATCTCCTCTATCTCCTTCAGCAGTTTCACATAACTTTCATATCTTATCTCTGGCATATTCTCTCTAACATTACAACCTGGTTCTTTTAGGTGAAGACAGTCCTGAAAGCGACAAGTTGTTCCTTTTGTCTCAAGAAAGTAATCTGCTAATTGGGAAGAATTATCTATAAAAACATCTAAGCGAGAAAATCCTGGTGTATCAGCAATATACCCACTATTTGGTAAAGCTAAAAGTTCAACTACTCTTGTAGTGTGTCTGCCTCTTCTAGTTTTTTCACTGACAGGAGCAGTCTCTCTGTCTTCACCTAAAAGCTTATTGATAAAGGTCGTCTTGCCGACCCCTGAAGGACCGGCAAGAACTGTTGTTTTACCGTTAAGAAGATTGGTTATCTCTGAAAGATCTTGATCTTTAGCAAGACTAAACTCAAATACCTTATAACCGATAGATCTATAAATATCAGCTAAATCACTCTTTTTTAAATCAGTTTTATTAAAACCGATAACAGTCTCAAGTCTCCAGTATTCTCCAAGAACACTTAAGCGATCAATTAGGTAGTTGTTTGGCTCTGGTGCTATTGAAGACATAAAGATAAAAAGTTGATCTACATTGGCAATGCGTGGCCGATCTAAAAGATTTTTTCGTGGTAAAATCTCTTTAATCACCCAGTGAGAGTTACTTTCCTCAAGTGTCACAAAATCTCCCACAACTGGATAATCATCAAGCTTCAACTTGCCTCTTACTGTGCACTCATAGATACCATTCTTAGTACGTACAGTAAAAACACCAGCTAAGACCTTAACAACAACTCCTTTCATAGACTTCCTCCTAAATATTTATCTTTATTGAGATATATCTGCTAGAGCTACTTCATTGAGGAGATCCCCATCTAGCCAAACCTGGATAAATACATCGGGTATTCCCTGAATACCCATTCCTCCAACAACCTTTTGGATAAAGTCTCCTTCACGGTGCTCTGCTCGATACACATCATGTGAACCTTTCTCATCAATAACAACAATCTTTATGACCCCAGGTCTTGTCACTAGTATACTAACTTCTCTTTCTTTTCTTCCTCGTATTCTAATCTCAGGTATAGTTAGATCAGAATTATCTTCTGGCAAACCTGTTGATAAGCTACTATCGGGTTTGCTTAAAGGCTCACCTTTAGCACTTATAGTAATATCAACAATACTTCCTTCGACGACTTCAGAATTAGCAGGAGGGTTGTGATCGATAACATAGTTTTCTGGCAAGAAACTATCGTATTGTGTGTATACCTCACCTAATTCCAAATTGTTTTGAGAAAGTATTAACTCTGCCTCATATCTTGTCCGCCTTGTAAGATCGGGCATAAGAAAAGTAGTTGTTAAAGGTGCTTTACTAATCTTCAAGCTTACTTTTGTTCCTTTTTCAACTTCTGTAAAAGCTTCAGGAAACTGCTCAATAATCTTTCCTGGTAAAACATCATCACTTTCTACATATTCCCTTTCTCCTGCCTCTAAGGCCTTGTTCTGCAACTCTACCTGAGCTTCTCTAATATCTAAACCTAATAGATCAGGTACGACAATAAGTTCAGGTCCTTTAGAAAGGATAACTCTAATATTACGATTTACTTTAACCTTTCTGTCTGCTGCAGGTTGTTGCGATATCACATAACCTTTGGGGATATCTGGATCAAAGACCTCTGCTTCAATCTCAAACCCTAACCTTTCTCTGTCTAAAAGAGTCTGAGCAGAGTCTTGGGTTAAGCCAATTATATTAGGAACGACAACCTCTGGGACATTCAAAAACATAGATACCTTTAGGACCAAATACAAAGGTAACATTACCAAAAGCAAGATCAAAATAAACTTTAGAGCTGTTTTGTTAGTACTTGACTTTTCTTCTTTGTTATCTTTTTTACTCATACTTAAAATATCCCTTTCATCTCTTAAGGCATGTTGTGTCTGATCAAAGACCATAGTGGAATCATTGTTAGCGTTAGCTTTAGCTTTAATTGTTGTAGCATCTATTGCCCTTGGTTCATCTGTTTTTTGCTCATTTTCTTTCTTTGCTAAGTGATTAATTTGGGTATAGGGAATTTTATCTGGAGTTATGTTGTAGATACGATTAAACGCCTCACTAAGTTTTTGTTCCATCTCTAAAGCACTCTGAAAACGATCCTCAGGCTTTTTAGCCAATGCCTTATTAACAATATTCACTACATCTAGAGGAATATCTGGCCTTTTTTCTAAAATTGAAGGTATCTCTGCTTGAACATGCTGATAAGCAATGCCTACAGGGGTATCCCCTTCAAAAGGAACTTTACCTGTAAGCATCTCATATAACACTATACCTAAAGAATAAAGATCTGAAGCACTAGTTACTTCTTTACCTGTTGCCTGCTCTGGCGAAAAGTAATGGACTGAACCTAAAACTACACCGGTTCTGGTAATCGATGCTGAACTAATTGCTCTAGCTATGCCAAAATCCATTACCTTAACACGATAGTCTTTTGTAATCATTATATTATGAGGTTTAATATCTCGATGAACTATCAGATTATTGTGAGCATGATTAAGAGCTGAACTAATCTGAATCGCAATTTTTAAGCTAAGATCGACTGGAAGTTGTCCCTGTTCTTGAATTAACTCTTTCAAACTTTTGCCTTCAATATATTCCATAACAATATAATAGGTATTGCCTCTTTGGCCAACATCATAGATATTAACAACATTTGGATGGCAAAGTTTTGCTGCAGATTTAGCTTCTCTTTGAAACCTCTCCAAAAACTCTTGATCTGAAGAGTATTCCGGGCGAAGCACCTTAATAGCTACTGGTCGATCTAAGAGGTTGTCCTTTGCAAGGTAAACTAGTGCCATTCCACCTTCGCCAATAAGCTTTTCAATTTGATAGCGATTGCCTAGGATCTCTCCAATCAAGAGACTCACTCCTTCTACACTTCCCCGAGAACAACTGTAACATTGTCTTTGCCTCCGTGAGTCAGTGCTAAATCAATTAACTGATCTGCAGTTTGCAGCAAATCTAAATCATTTAGCAATATATTGGTCAATTCATCTTTGTCTACATCGGAAAAAAGACCATCACTAGCTACTAATAACCTATCTTTAGCTTGAAGATCAACTACAGCTAAATCCACTGTTAGTTCTTCTTTTATACCTAAAACTCTTAGTAATATGTTTCTTTGTGGATGTCTTTGAGCTTCTTCAGGAGAAAGAGTCCCTAAAGAGACAAGCTGATTGACATAGGAATGATCTTCTGTAAGCTGAATCAACTCTTTTTGGCGAATCAAATAAGCACGAGAGTCGCCTACATGAGCAATATAGGCTTTATTATCTTGCACATATATTGCTGTAAGTGTCGTACCCATTCCTTCTCTATCTTTATTATTTCTACCATTTTCATAGATAGCCCGATTGGCTTCTTGAAAGACACGCTCTAGTGACTCTAAAATAGAACCGTTTAAGTGAAAATCTTTTAACTTATCAATTGCTATTTGAGCTGCAACCTCACCAGCTAAATGTCCGCCCATGCCATCAGCTACAGCAATCAGCTTGTCTGTGGCAATGTATCTATCCTCATTGATGCTACGCACTAATCCTTTTTCACTTTTTGCTACAATTCGCACTTTCGCCACCAGCCTTTTTACTTAAGCACTTTTCTTCTTAGCTGACCACAAGCTGCATCAATATCCGCTCCACGTGAGCGCCTAAGTGTAACGTTGAGTTGAGGTTTAATGAGATTTACAAACTCTTTGGCATGATAAAGGCTTTCACCTTCATCTTCACCTACTTGAGGATTTACTGGTATGACATTGACATGAACTAGCCTATCTTTAAGAAGTGCTATAAGCAAAGCTGCATTAGTCTTACCATCATTGAACCTCGGTATTACAGTATATTCAAGGGTAACCCTTCTATTTGTTTCTCTTATATATTCCTCAATAGCCTCCATTAACTCCTTTAGGGGATATCTTCTATTTATGGGCATTATTTGGCTACGAAGTTCATCTGTTGGTGCATGCAAGGAAACAGACAGATTGACCTGTAGTGGCTCTTTGGCCATTTTTTTTATCCCTGGTACTATACCACAGGTTGATACGGTAAGATGTCTTGCCCCAAGATTAAGACAATCTGCATCGTTAATGATATAAAGAGCTTTGAGGAAATTGTCCCAATTATCAAGAGGTTCTCCTTGACCCATAGCAACGGCATTAGTAACTCTAAGTCCCTTTGTTTGCTGCCAGTAGTAAAGCTGGCCAACAATCTCCCCTGCTTCAAGATCTCTACTAAAGCCACTTTTTCCTGTAGCACAAAAATTACAACCCATTTTACAGCCTACCTGAGAAGAAAAACAGACTGTAGCTCTATCGCTTTCTGGGATGTAGACTGTTTCTACTAGCTCACCATCTTTTAGTTCTAAAAGTGCTTTTTTTGTTCCATCAAGCGAGTTTTGTATTAGTTTTTCCTTTAAGGGAAGAATACTAAGGCCCAAAACACTAGGATCGCTATATCTTTCACGCATCTTTTTGGGCCAATTGGTAAACTCATCTACTTCAGTTTTACCTTTTTTATAAACCCAATCAAGAAGCTGTGTTGCTCTAAATCTTTGCAGTCCCTTTCGCATAAGGTGTTCTTCTAACTCAGTTTTTGTTAAACCAAAAAGATCCAATCATCTTTCCTCCCAAGAGGTGAATATTAATGGCATATAAAGCCAGCAAAATCTATTTTATCACAGCATACATGGAATTTTTACTCAAAGAAGGTCTAAAATGTGAAGAAGTCTATGTAGGCGATGCAAGCAGATTCTTGCGTTTTCTCTTATCCCAAGCCTCTTCAGAATCTCTTTTAGAGTTTGTTAACCAATCTAGCAAAACAGAGGCTTCAAGACGCCGTGTTATCTCTTCACTCAATCGTTTTCTGACCTTTATCAACAGCAATCTCGAGATAACTAATCCTAATCTAACTTTTGTTGCAAAAGATCAGGAAGTTTAGTAATATCTCCCGCTCCCATCGTTAAAAGCAAAGAATTAGCAAGCAGATTGTTAGCTAAAAACTCTGCTGCTTCATCTAGTGTCTCTAGATAATAGGTGGTTTTGCCAAGCTTTTGTAGTTCAAGGGCTAAGTTGTTGCCACTTATTCCTTCTATTGGCTCTTCTGGTGGAGGAGCATAGATGCCTAAAATAACAATCTTGTCTGCTTTTTTTAGAGATTCAATAAACTCTTGCCAAAAGATCTTGGTTCGGCTATAGCGATGGGGTTGAAAAGCAAGCCAAAGCTCTTTATCAGGGTAGCGATTGCGGGCTGCAGCAAGTGTTGCCTTGATCTCTGTAGGATGATGAGCGTAATCATCGATAACCAAAAGACCATTTTTTTCGAAACGAGTCTCAAAACGCCTACCTGTACCAACAAAGTCTTTTAAGGCCACTTTTACCTCGTCAAGATCTAGTCCTAATTCTAAGGCAATACCTATTGCCACAAGTGTATTAGCCACATTATGTTTACCAGGAAGACTTATCTCAAACTCTCCTAGATCCTCTTTTTTAAATCTTACTCTAAACTTAGTACTTAAACCCTCTTTAATGTCATAAGCTTGAAGATCTCCATCAGAGATCCCATAGGTTAAAACTTTACCTCTAGCAAAGTCTTTTAAAGAAGCAGTCTTTTTGTCATCTGCACAGATCAAAGCCAAAGACTGAATATTGTTAACAAATTGGGAATAAGCCTCATAAAGTTTGTCTAGGTTAAAGCCATAGTTTTCTAAATGATCTGCTTCCACACTAGAAACAGAACCTATCATAGGTTTATAGTTTAAGAAACTACCGTCACTTTCATCGGCCTCAGCTACAACTAAATCATTCTCACCAACAAGATAATTTCCTCGAAACTGTGGTACATAACCACCGATAAGCGCTGTGGGGTCTTTTTGAAGTTTAGAGAGTATATAAGCTACCATGGCACTAGTAGTTGTTTTACCATGAGAGCCTGCTATAGCTATTCCGTAGTTGTGGTTTAATATTTCAGCTAAATTCTCTGAGCGATGGAGTTCTTTAATACCTCTTTTTCTTGCTAAAACTCTCTCTGGATTATCTTCTTTTATCGCCGAGGAATAGACTACAACATCAGGTTCTTGAATGTTTTCACCTTTATGACCAATATAGACCTTTGCGCCAAGCTCTCTTAGCTGTTTTACCTCTTTACTCTCTTTAATATCTGACCCGGTAACTTTATGGCCTTTAGAGAGCATAATTGCTGCAAGAGCACTCATCCCCACGCCACCAATACCGATATAATGATACCACATACTGTCACCTCATAACATATAATAAAGCCCAGCCCTATTAGTTAGCTGGGCTATTTAGCTATTTTTCTTCTAGAGCATTTAGTTTAGCTAGTAGCTCTTTTAATTTAGCTTGTGCTCTGCCATATGCTTCCCAATCTGGGCCACTTTTCATCGCTTCTTCTGCTTCTAAGAAAGCTTCCCAGGCAAGCTCTGCTAAAGATTGTTGAGTAATATCTTCATTGTTTTGCCCGTCGATAATTCTATCTAGTTCTTTAGAGCCGTCATAACCATCTCTAGCACCAGCGTCTTTGCCATCTTCTTGTTTTTCTGCTTTTTCATCAACCTCTAAAGGTCCTTCAGCTCTTAGTTTGCCAAGTGCTTCTTTAAATGTTGC
>DUTE01000392.1 GCA_012842235.1 Bacillota bacterium | reverse complement strand
ACCTTTTGGCCCCTCATAGCGGATTACTACTACATCTCCTGGTTTTATTTTGCTATTTAAGATAGCTGAAACTGCAGTTTCTTCACTATCAAAGACCCTTGCTTTTCCTTTATGAGTCATCATCTCTTCAGCCACAGCTCCTTGCTTTACTACTGCCCCACTTGGAGCTAAACTACCCCAAAGAGCAGCAAGACCCCCTTCTTTTTTATAAGGATTGTTAAGTGGCCGAATTACAGCTGTATCATGAGGATCTGTTAGGCGATCTTTTAGCTTTCCACAGACAGTCTGTGCTTCAAGATCTAAAAGGCCTCCATCGGCAAGGACTTTCATAACTGCACTAATTCCCCCTGCTTGATCTAGATCTTCCATATGGTAATCTCCTGCAGGTCTAAGGTAGCAGATCTGGGGGGTTTTTTTACTCATTTTATCTATATCAAATAGTGTAATCTCTATTCCTGCTTCATAAGCAATTGCCGGAAGATGTAGAGCAGTATTAGTAGAACAACCAAGAGCCATATCTAGAGAGAGTGCATTTAAAAACGCCTCTTTAGTTAAGATATCTTTAGGTTTTAGCTGGCTTTCTGCTAATTTAACAGCCATCATTCCTGTCTCCGTAGCTAGGCGCAGTCTTTTTGATGTGACTGCAGGTACAGTCCCATTTCCTGGCAAAGCCATTCCTAATGCCTCTGTAAGACAATTCATAGAGTTTGCCGTAAACATCCCCGAACAACTACCACAGGTAGGACAAGCTGCATCTTCTAACTCCAAAAGCTCATCCTCTGTCATTTTGTTTGAACGAACTTTACCTACTGCTTCAAAGACAGTGCTAAGGTCTACTGCTTCATTATTGTATGAACCTTTAAGCATTGGCCCACCACTTATCACAATAGCTGGAATATTCACTCTACATATACCCATAAGCATTCCAGGAACAACTTTATCGCAGTTAGGTACTACCACTAATGCATCAAAACCATGAGCATTTGCCATAATCTCTATACTATCAGCGATTATTTCTCGAGAGGGTAACGAATAACTCATACCTCTATGACCCATAGCTAGTCCGTCACAAACACCAATTGTACCAAATTCAAAAGGCACTCCACCTGCAAGGCTAATCCCTCTTTTTAAGGCCTCAACAATCTGATTTAGGTGCATATGTCCGGGAACAACAGTACTGTAGGATGTAGCAATACCAATAAATGGTCGCTTCATCTCCTCGTTAGTAATACCTAAGGCTTTAAGCAACGAGCGATGAGGGGCTTTTTCAATTCCCTCTGCCAAGTTTGTTCTACCCATAACCTGCCTCCTTTAGAGATTTTTGTCTAGTATAGGCTATCTCCACTGAGCAAGACTAATAAGCGAAAGGGAGGGGAAAATCATGTCACTAAGCACCAAAGAATTAAACTTCATTAAAGATGGCCTATCTTGGGAGATGCTAATGGTAAAAAAGTATACTGATCATGCCCAAGGTTGTCAAGATCCAGAACTAAAAAGTGTTTTTGATGGGTTAGCAAGGATGCATCAAAGCCGCTATGATCATCTTTTTGGACATATTAGTGGCCGAACGATGTCTCATTAACATTAGGGAAGGAGAAAAAAATATGGCCGATCAAGTAGGTCGCATGTCACAGACAATGAGCGACAAAGATCGCTTACAAGATATGCTAAGTAGCGAAAAATCCCTAGCAAGCAACTGGTCTATAACAGCTAGTGAAATGGTACAACAAGAGCTTTTCCAAGACACCATTCAGTTTCTTAACGAAACGCACAACGCTCAAAGGCAACTTTTCCAACTTATGAATCAAAAAGGCTGGTATCAAGTTGATAAAGTAGATCAGCAGCAAATAAGCCAAGCTGCTAGCCAGTTTTCCCAAAATATGAGGCCATAGAATAGAGCTGGCTTAGAAAATAAACTAGCAATAGAGTCTGTTTTTTTTGAGTTTTAAAAAGGCTCCCTTATTTGGAGGAGCCTTTTTTGTACCAAAATTCATTAAAGGGAACTAGTCTTTTTTTGAGATTTTCTGCTCCCTCTATAACCTGGTTTGGTCCTGTCCCACCTGGAATATTGCGTCTTTTCACACAACTTAAAGGATCTAGTGCTCCGATCATCTCCTCATCGATTAGCGGAGATATCTGTTTTAATTTATCTATAGAGATCTCGGTGATCTCTTTGTTTAGGCTGAGTCCCAATTGCACTATTTCACCGACTATTTTGTGGGCCTCTCTAAAGGCAACCCCTTTTTCAACTAATGCATCTGCTAGATCTGTGGCATTAAGGTATCCTATCCTAGATGCTTTGCTCATTTTATCAATGTTTACTGTCATACTTTTTAAGAGTGGAGTAGTTATCTCTAGACAGATATGAGTGTTATCTACTGCATCAAATAGCGCTTCTTTATCTTCTTGAAGATCTTTATTGTATGAAAGTGGTAAACCTTTTAAGATCATTAAAAGAGCTTGAAGATGACCTGCTACCCTTGGGGTTTTGCCACGAATAAGTTCTGGTACATCAGGGTTTTTCTTTTGAGGCATAATACTTGATCCTGTAGAGAAACCATCAGAAAGTTCCACAAACCCAAATTCAAAGCTTGAATAGATAATGAGTTCTTCCGCGAGGCGGGAAAGATGGACCATAATCATAGAACAGTTATAGAGATAATCGCAGACAAAATCTCGATCACTGACAGCATCGATAGAGTTGGTACTAATTTTGCTAAAACCTAAAAGTTCTTTAGTATATTCTCTATCGATAGGATAGGGCACCCCAGCTAAAGCCCCAGAACCAAGTGGTAAAACATCTGCTCTTTTATAGGTCTCTGTAAGCCTTTCTAAGTCCCTATAAAACATCTCACCATAAGCTAGAAGCTGGTGCCCATAGACTATAGGTTGAGCTCTTTGCAGATGGGTATATCCAGGTACAACTGTCTCTGAGTGCTCAATTCCTAATTCTATAAGTGTCTTGATCAATTCAATGGTTAAAGAGGCTGTCTTTTGTAAACTTTTTTTAGTAAAAAGCCTTAGATCTGTAGCTACTTGATCATTTCTACTACGAGCTGTGTGTAACTTTTTACCTGTATCGCCTATTTTTTTAATCAGCCAATACTCTATTTGGGTATGAATATCTTCTATGGTGAAGTCAAACTGAAGCTCTCCTTGATTAACTTCAGTTTTTATCTCTTTTAGGGCTGAAACTATCTTTTCTCCTTCTTCTTGAGAGAGGATACCTACAGATGTAAGCATTTGGGCATGGGCTATACTACCTTGGATATCCTCCTCAAACAAGCGATAGTCAAAAGGCAAAGAGTTGTTAAACTCCTCAAGCAGCTTTTCTGTCTGCCCTAGAAAACGTCCACCCCAAAGTTTCATAGGTTAAGACCTTCTATCTTTGCAGCAATCTTAGTCTGTAAACCAAATAGTTTGATAAAGCCTTCGGAATCTTTCTGGCTATAGATATCATCCTCTTCAAAGGTGGCCAACTCCTCAGAATAGAGCGATTTTTCTGCATATCTGCCAACAACAGTAGAGCTACCTTTGTAGAGCTTTAATTTAACCCAGCCGGTCATGTTCTCACTTGTTACATCAACAAACGCATCAAGAGCTTTTTTCAAAGGCGACCACCAGAGACCATAGTAGACAATCTCAGCATATTGAGCACTGACTTTTTCCTTAAAACGGAAAGTGTCTTTGTCAAGTACAAGGTATTCTAGTTCCTTATGTGCTTGCATAAGCAAAGTTCCACCTGGCGTTTCATAGACACCTCTACTTTTGATACCAACTAATCTATTTTCAACAAGATCTACACGGCCAACTCCATGTTTACCTGCGATTTCGTTTAAACACTCAACTAATTGAGCCGGTGATAGTTTTTCACCATTGACAGCTATTGGTATCCCTTTTTCAAAGTCAATTGTGACATACTCTGCCTCGTCAGGCGCTTTTTGAGGATCAGTTGTAGTTAAAAACATATCTTCAAGTGGTTCATTGGCTGGATCTTCTAAAATTCCACCCTCATAAGAGATATGCCAAAGATTTCTATCCATACTATAAGGTTTTTCTTTAGTTACTGGCACAGGAATGCCTCTTTTTGCAGCATAATCTATAGCCTGTTCCCTACTTTTAATCTCCCAAATTCTCCAAGGTGCAATAATTGGCATCTCTGGAGCAAACGCCTGAAAAGTTAGTTCAAACCGGACTTGATCATTACCTTTGCCGGTGCATCCATGTGCTAAGGCATCACAGTTTGTTTTTTTGGCAACTTCAACAACTTTTTTGGCAATTAATGGCCGAGCGATAGCTGTTCCTTGAAGATACTTTCCTTCATAGACAGCATTGGCTTTAATCATAGGAAAGACATAGTCTTTAACAAACTCATCTGTTGCATCAATATAGTAAGCCTCTACAGCTCCACTATCTAAGGCTTTGGCCTTTATCTTTTCGCCATCGTCTTTTTGACCGACATCTACTGCTACAGCCACAACATCACAGTGGTAATTTTCTTTAAGCCAAGGAATAATTATCGATGTATCTAGCCCACCTGAATAGGCTAAGGCAACTTTTTTCACCTTCATAGGAATCCTCTCCTTTTTATATAAGTGCAGCCAAAACTGCTTTTTGTACATGTAATCTGTTTCCTGCTTCATCAAAAACCCGGCTCTTTGGCCCTTCTATCACTTCATCTGTTACTTCTTCGCCTCTATGTGCCGGAAGACAGTGTAGAAAGATAGCATTCTTATCAGCAAAAGCCATAAGCTTACGATCTACTTGATACCCTTGGAAGGCCTTTTTCCTCTCTGCTTGTTGGTCTTCTTGGCCCATTGATGCCCAAACATCTGT
>DUTE01000391.1 GCA_012842235.1 Bacillota bacterium | reverse complement strand
CTTTTGCTGCAAGAATCACTGTCTAAGCACAGGCCCTAAACTTATTAAAATACAAAAGTGATCTTAGTGTAGTTCCTTCTTCAGGAGGGCTAAAGGCCAGCGAAAACCCTCTCAAAGCTGCAAAAGCCCTTATTGCAGAATCAGTAAAATCACCAAAGAGGGTTCAGGTAATCGAAGGTGGTGATATAATTTGGTACGATTTAGATTAACAATCCTTATTTGTATATTTTTGAGTTTAGTCTGCCTTGCGACACACAACATCGAACTAGGGCAGATAATTTTTTTGCCAGAAAAAGGTGTTACTAGAGTTGTTGTAGGCAATAGTGATGTTTTAAATGCAGTACCAGTAGTAGATGGTGTAGTTATTACTGCAAAAAGTGCAGGCCTTTCAGATGTAATGTTGTTTTTTGGTGACACAAAAAAAGTAGAATCTTTTAATGTGTTTATTCCTAAAAACGAACGAGAAAAAGTGCTGACACTACTAGAAAATCTTGGACTTACAGTGCAAATAACTGATGGTATCTATGTAATTAAAGGACGAGTTCCTGATGAGAATACCTTGAATTATATTGAAGGTTTAGTCGCAGTTTTTGATAGTAAGTACAACCTAGAGATAGCTATCGATAAGGATATAGCACAAAAAGAATTAGAAGATCTCCTCAATCAACTAGGAATAAAGCTTACTTTGATTAGCAAAACTGCTATTTTATCGGGTTCTGTATCAAATCAAATGCTTCACGATGGCATCTTAAAGCTAACATCTTCAATCTATCCAGAGGCAGTCAGTTTAGTAGAGGTAAGAGCAGACAAAGCAATCAAAGAGCTTCCCTTATTAGATTATAAAGATATAAAAATTACCGATCATGAACAAGTAGCTATTATAGAAGGTCTGGTTGATACATTAGAAGAGGCCGAAGCACTTGTGGAAATTGTCGAGGCTTTTAGGCCTAGAGCAGTTAGTCTCTTAAAGATAAAAAACAAAGAAGAAGAATTACCACAGGCAATTTTTAAAGATCTAGGTAGATTTAACTTAGAAAAGGCAGGTAAAAGCCCAATCTTAACTGGGGAAACAGATTCTCTCTTTGGACTAAACATGGCCAAAGAACTGTTTTTGACACTTTACCCTGATGGTGTTTTTCAGGTGAAATTATTAGGTGGTAAAGAGCTTCTTAGAGACTGGGCAAGCGTACTTGGCTGTGAGATCTTAGAGATAGGTGAAGTAATAGGTATAAAAGGAGTATCAGATAATGTTAATGTGCTTTTAGAGATTGGTAAACTCTATGGACTCAATACTTTTGTTTTCAGCAAAGAAGAAAATGCCCTGGAGTTTATCAGGGCATTTTTAGATCTTGAGGATATAGAATTCAATATTTTTAAGGATACTCTTTATGTAAAAAGGCTTCCTTTAGAAAAAAAGCGAGAGTTTGAGCTAGTAGCTTTAGCATTATTTAATAAGGTAATCTATCTAGATGAAGATACTAGCTCAAAAGAGCCTTACACAGTTCAGGTATCAGGGTTTCAGATAACCCAAAGTGACATAGATCAAATAGCTCTTGATACTAGCCGGCTTATCCAAGGTTGGCAAGAAATTGTTTTAAGTTGGCAGGAATTAGGTATTATTAAAGATTTAGCTAGAGAATGGGAAGTAAAACAACCATCAGTGATGGTTTTCCCCGGTGAAAAAACATCGATTCATACAGGTGGTCAGATCCCTATACCATTTGATCAAGGGGTTGAGTGGCAAGAGTTTGGTGTAACTTTAGAGTGTCAATTCGGTTTTGTGGAAAACGGTTTAATTCCCGGTTATCTCCAAATAGTAGTTGCCGATCTTGATTGGGGCAATGGTATTACGGTAGATGGTACAGCACTACCGGCACTAAAGCGTTATTCTTACGAAGGACAGGTCTACCTGCCTAAAGGTGGAGGAGTGCTTCTTTTGCGTCATTGGTCAAAGAAAGAAGGCTTAGTCAATCGGTCAATCCCGTATTTAAGGGAGCTTCCTGTTTTTGGCAGTCTCTTTTTTGGTAGCCAAAAAAAACAGAACCAATCACAGATCATGTGTGTTTTAGTGGAGGTGAAATAGTGCTAATATCTATAGCTAGTCTTTGTGGTGGTACGGGAAAAAGCACAGTAGGACTTAATCTTGCATCTCTTTTAGGCGAGGGTGTCTGTTTTTTAAGAACCAATGCTGTGCTTAAAGAAAATTTTAAGAGTGATCTTGAATTTCCAATTCTTAGAGGTGATTTAGGGGAAATCTGGCAACAAGTTATCGACGAAAAGTTAGTAGATAACTATTATGTGCTTGTAGAGTTAGATGCTAAGGCTGAATGGGAAAGAGATGTTCTGTTAAAGAGTGATCTAATACTTTTAATAATGACACCAACCGTAGAACACCTTCGGGGTATTCAAGAGATTATTGAACTGCTGTTTCGTTACAACTACCCCAAAGAGAGAATCAAAGTTGTCTGTAACCGCTATAAATTAAAAAGAGGACTTGAAGGTGACGAAATCCTTGCAGTCTTACCGATTCCTCTTGCGAGATGGCAATGGCTACCTGAAGAGCCATTGCTTTTAGAAGCAGAAAAGAAAGGCGAACTCTTATCTCTCTTACAACCTAAAAATCGATTTGTTAGCTTAGTTCGAAGATTAGCTCTAGAGATCGTTGAACTAGAACCATTGAAAGTAAGTAATGATAATGATGATATAAATACACAAAACCTGTATCCCTTAAGATTCGAAGCCCATAGAATGCTTGTTGAACGAGTAGTACTTGATCCTTCTTTACCAGAAAAAGAGTTAAAATTAGAACTGTTAGAGGAGATAGGTTCAATATTAAATGAGCTTCGCTCTCTAGGAAGAAAATTTAGCAAAAAGGAGGAAGAAATTCTCCGTCAAAAGCTCTTAGATGATGTATTAGGGCTAGGAGAGATAGAAGAGCTTGTAAGGGATCATACAATAACAGAGATAATGGTAAATGGAGCAAATCAGATATATGTAGAGCGAAACGGTTTGTTAGAGCTTACAGATAGAAAGTTTTTTAGTAATGATGAAGTTAAAAGAATAATCGAAAGAATAGTCTCTCCTTTAGGTAGAAGAATCGATGAAAGTTCACCTGCAGTAGATGCAAGATTACCTGATGGCTCTAGAGTGCATGCAATTATTCCTCCTCTTTCTCTTAATGGTCCAACACTAACAATCCGTAAGTTTTCTAAAGGTCTTCTTGAAGCTGAAGATCTAATAAAAAACCAAAGTATAACCGAAGAGATGTTGGATTTCCTAAAAGAGGCAGTAATCAAGAGGCAAAACATTATTATCTCTGGTGGTACAGGTTCAGGCAAGACCACCCTTTTAAACATTATCTCAGGTTTTATTCCCCCCAAAGAGAGGATTGTCTGTATAGAAGATGCAGCTGAGTTAAACCTAAAACAAGAACATGTAGTTAGGCTTGAAGCAAGACCTTCAAATATCGAAGGAAAAGGTCAAGTAAGTATACGTGATTTAGTTAGACATGCTTTAAGAATGCGTCCAGATAGGATTGTAGTTGGCGAAGTAAGAGGTGCAGAGGCCCTTGATATGCTACAAGCAATGAATACAGGTCATAGTGGTAGTCTAACTACAGCACATGCCAATACACCAGAGGATCTTGTTTTACGTCTTGAGACAATGGTATTAATGTCTGGCTTTGATCTGCCAATAAAAGCTATTCGAGAACAGATAGTAGCTGCTATTGATTTAATAGTGCAAACTGTAAGAGAGGCAGATGGTAAGCGAAGGATTACCTCAATAAAAAAGGTAAGCAGGATTAAAGACGGACAGATCCTTTTAGAATTGGTGTTTTAGTATGTATCTTATAGCCTTTTCCTTAGGTACTGTTGTCTCACTTACTCTTTGGTTAGGAATGGAATTTGCTTGGCTTGCGATTTTTATCTATCTCAAAAGACCAGAACTTTTATTTGCCGCTTTGCCAATGCATCTTTTGGTTAAAAGATATGCTAAATACTACCAGATAAAAAAAGAAGCAAAACTCTTAGATGAACAGGTAGGACAGTTCCTGTTACTTCTTTCGCAAACACTTAGAGCAGGAATGAGTCTTGACCAAGGGTTTCGTTTAGTAGAGAGTTCCTTAGAAAAACCTATTCAAGAAGAGTTAAGGTTGATTAT
>DUTE01000390.1 GCA_012842235.1 Bacillota bacterium | reverse complement strand
CTCTTGAGTATGGTATGCCGCCAACAGGTGGACTTGGTATACCAAGTCCACCTGTTGGCGGCATACCATACTCAAGAGCAGTAATGAAATCTTCATCCATAACATGGGCCTCTTCATTACCTGCTTCTCTTTCTTCAAGTTGAGCCAAAAATCTTTCTTTTTGATCGATTGGATCATTTAGTTCAGAGAAAGCATTCGCGTGCTCTCTGCCAACAATAAAGAGTTCAAATCTCTGGGTAAATCTTGGGTCTTTTTCATCTTTTTTGGCAAGAGGTGAAATTGCTAGGGGATGTCCATAGACAAATGTTGGTTGTATCAGCTTTTCTTCGCAATACTTTTCAAAAAAGCCATTGACAACATGGCCATAGCCCCAAGTAGGTTCAATTTCAAGCTCATGCTCTTTGGCAAGCTTTAGTGCTTCTTCGTCACTTATATCCCCACTAAGATCAATACCTGTAAACTCCTTAATTACATCGATCATAGAGATCCTCTTCCAAGGTGGAGTGAGGTCGACCTCTTGACCTTGGTAATTAATCTTTGTAGTTCCTAGTACTTCTTTAGCTACATAGGCCACCATATTTTCAGTAAGTTCCATCATACCTTCCATATCTGAGTAGGCCTCATAAAGCTCAATCATGGTAAATTCCGGGTTATGTTTAGTGGAAATACCTTCGTTACGAAAGACTCTGCTTAGCTCATAGACCTTTTCGAACCCACCAACAACAAGTCTTTTGAGGTGTAACTCTAAAGCTATTCTTAGATAAAGTGTCATATCAAGTGCATTGTGGTGAGTAACAAACGGTCTAGCAGCAGCCCCTCCAGCAAGTGTATGCATAACCGGTGTTTCAACTTCTAAATAGCCACGGTCATCTAAATATTGCCTAATGGCTTTAATTATCTTTGTTCTTTTAACAAAAGTATCTCTGACTTCAGGATTGGCAATAAGATCCACATATCTTTGTCTATAGCGGATGTCTACATCTTTTAGACCATGGAACTTATCTGGTAGAGGTCTAAGTGCCTTTGCCAAAAAATGGCATTTTAATACCTCAACAGTTATTTCGCCTCTTTTGGTTTTAAACACTGTACCCTCAACGCCAATTATATCCCCAAGATCATATGTGCGAAACTCATTGTAGTTCTCTTCACCTAATACATCAGCTTTGACATGGAGCTGAATTTTACCTGAACTATCAAAGAGATCCACAAAAGTTGCTTTGCCATGACCACGAACAGCCACGATTCTACCGGCCAAAGAAACTTTCTGGCCTTCTAATTCTGAAAATCGTTCTACAACTTCAAGGTTGTCGTGGGTTTTTTCGTATCTACCACCCCAAGGATTTTTCCCTGCTTCAATCATTTCGTTAAGTTTTTCCAAGCGAACCTGCATATGCTCAGTAAGTTCATGAGCCTCGCTTGAATCGTTAATAACCTGGCCTTCGTTGCTCATAACAAAACCTCCAAAATCCTTCCCTAATTAGTTTACAGCTTCAATACGATAAGCAATATTACCTGCAGGAGCATTAACATTAACTACTTCACCTTTGCGGCGACCAATTATCGCTCCTGCAGGTAATATTGCTTATCGTATTGAAGCTGTAAACTAATTAGGGAAGGATTTTGGAGGTTTTGTTATGAGCAACG
>DUTE01000048.1 GCA_012842235.1 Bacillota bacterium | reverse complement strand
GGTCCAAACAGGTTTTCCTTGGCAGAGAGGCTTCTAATTTAATTTTTTATCAAAAACTTATAAGTAGATTAAGCTTTGACAGTACTTACAATATCAGCTGGGCTTACCTTCACTCCGGGACCCATTGTAGATGCCAAAGAGATCTTTCTTAGATAGGCACCTTTAGATGAAGCAGGTTTCGACTTAATAATAGCACTCATTAGTGCAACAAAGTTTTCTGCAAGCTTCTCTGGTCCAAACGATGCCTTACCGATTGGAACGTGAACGATAGCTGCTTTATCTACTCTAAATTCAACTTTACCGGCTTTGATATCTTTAACGGCTTTTTCTACATCAAAGGTAACCGTGCCAGCTTTAGGGTTTGGCATAAGACCTTTTGGCCCAAGAATTCTACCAAGACGTCCTACCACTCCCATCATATCAGGTGTGGCAACAGCAATATCAAAATCAAGCCAACCGCCTTGGATCTTTTCAGCAAGATCCTCTGCTCCTACAATATCCGCACCAGCTTGCTCAGCTTCAGTTGCTTTATCACCTTTAGCAAAAACGACCACTCTTAGAGTTCTGCCTGTACCATGAGGTAAAACAACTGTGCCACGAACATTTTGATCGGCGTGACGAGGATCTACACCTAAACGAATATGAGCTTCTACAGTCTCATCAAAGTTGGCTTTTGCTGTTTTAGTGACAATATCCATAGCTTCATCGATAGTATAAAGCTCTTCTCTATCAAAGATTTCTAGTGAAGCAAGGAATTTCTTGCCTTTTCTTTTTGCCATTGTAAATTCCTCCTTGTGGTAATAACGGAACGAACTTTCCTCCCACAATACTTAAAACTAATAAATTGCTAAATTACTCCTCTACTGTAAGACCCATACTACGTGCAGTTCCCGCAATAAGTCTCATAGCAGATTCAATATTTGCAGCATTAAGGTCTGGCATTTTAATCTCGGCAATCTCTCTGATTTGCTCTTTAGTCACCTTACCGACTTTTTGGGTATTTGGCGTACCAGACGCTTTTTCTAGACCTGCGGCTTTTTTGAGAAGAATTGCAGCCGGGGGGGTCTTAGTTACAAATGTAAATGATCTGTCGGCATAGATTGTAATCTCTACAGGAATAATCATACCAGCCTGACTTGCCGTGCGAGCATTAAACTGCTTGCAAAAGTCCATAATAGCAACACCGTGTTGGCCTAAAGCAGGTCCTACTGGTGGTGCAGGATTGGCTTTGCCTGCAGGTATCTGCAACTTGGTCTTAGCTATTATCTTTTTGGCCATGTTTTCACCTCCTAGACAAGAGTGCTAGATAAATAATATGTTTCCTACCTAAAATAAGTAAGAAAAATGATACGACTCTTAGACGTTAGACGCTTGACGCTTGACGCTTATTCATCTGTCCCAAACCAGAATTTTTTTGCTTAACTTTAGTATCATCTTCCTGTCTAGGTTCTAATTACTGAACTAGATAACGGAACCCAGCAGAGAAGGCTAGGTCAATAAGGCCAATAAATAGAGCAACAATAAGGCTTATCACAATAACAACGACTGTGTAATTGACCAATTCTTTCTTGTTAGGCCAAACTACTTTACGAAGCTCTGTTTTAATATCCCGAAAAAACTTACCGAGGCCAGAATTACTAGTTTTTTTAACGTTGGCCGCCAAAGCTATTCCCCCCTGTTTACGGAAGCTAGACGCTTACTATTTTGTCTCCTTATGCAGGGTCTGCTCACGACAAGCTCGACAAAACTTCTTTAGTTCTAGCCTGTCAGGATTGTGGTTTTTATTCTTTGATGTTCTATAGTTGCGTCTTCCGCATTTAGTACATTCCAGATTGATATCTACTCGCATCAGAACACGGTCTACCTGGCATGCAGGTTCAACCTTCACCTGCCTTTCACAAGCGCAGTTTTTCAGCTGTACTGTTAAACATTAGCATAGCCTGCAGTCAATGTCAAGATTCACTATTTTGCAATAAATTCCTCTTTGAAACACATCTTTAAGTAAAAAAACACCGCCAAAGGCGGTGGGATATACTGGTTGCGGGGGCCGGACTTGAACCGACAACCTCCGGGTTATGAGCCCGACGAGCTTCCGAT
>DUTE01000389.1 GCA_012842235.1 Bacillota bacterium | reverse complement strand
ATAAATAATCCCAAAGACCATCGTCTTCTTGGCCTAACCGCCAAAAGGCAATACCTGCTAAACCCTGAGCAATTTTTATTTTTTCTAAAAGTGTAGTTTTATCTTCAAAAAAGATCTGATCCCTGCTGCCATCAGGCTGTTTAACATCAATATGAAGACATCCAGATTCATGCACTTTTGGTTCTGTTTGCCATTCATCTGCCATTGACATAGCCTGTTTATAGGTTACTCCCCTACCTTGCGAATGGGTTCCATCTGGGGCAGTATTCCAATGTCTGCCATAAAAAGGTAACCCTAGTATTACTTTGTCTGCGGGAACTTTCTGTAATGTATATTCTTTTACTTCTTTAAGCCATTGATTGGGAGCTACCGGACCTGGGGGGCTAAATACACTTGAGTAATCGTAACCCATAAGAATTAGGTAATCTACTACGGCTCCTAGCTTTTCATATTCAAACGGATAGCCCCAAGAATGAGAAGGTGTAGGCTCTTTGGTTTGAGAGATTACATCAACAGAGATCTCTTTGCCTTCTTTATGAAGCATATCAGCTAATAGAGCAATAAACTCACTATACTCTTCCCTATACTCACCAAAAGGCCCCTCAAAGTCAACATTTAACCCATGGTAGTCTTCTTTGATTACTTTAGCTACCAGTATTTCAGCGGTTTTTTCCCTTGCTTCCTTAGTCTTTAATAGTTCTGCGGCTACTTCTGGTTTAAAACCTTCATTAACAACTAAAGGGTAGACTTTTAATCCTAAAGACATTAGTTCATCATAGTTTGGGTCTTCAGCAGTTTTTAACTCAAATTCTGCGTTTAGACTAAAGTAACAAGGACTGACACATTCTAAAGCTGGTAAAGCTTTTTTTAGAGCTTGAAAACTATTGGGATCCCCCGGAACTAACCACGGCAGAATCAACATGCTCTTTGACCTCCTCTATCCAGAAGTATTGAGATATAGGCATTTCGTTGGCAACAAACAGCTCAACTCTATATTTACCCCTTGGCCAGCTGCGATTTTTGCCTAAAGATAGTGACAGATTAATTTGATTAGAAAGATCATCAAAGATAACTGCCTTTGAACCAACTAACCATTCTCTATTGTCCTGCTGGAAATAGCATCTTACATAGACTGTTTCAGGGAGAAATAGTCTCTCCCATCCCTCTGGTGTAGTTAGTTGCCCAGCAATATTAGATCTACCGCTGAGTCTACCATCTACGTTAAAAGAGATACTTATATCACTTGTTTTCACATCGATCTTAGAATAGCCGTCTACAATAGAATAAGGCCTTGGTGAAACAATTCTAAAATCAGTAACATCCCAAGTTATTTCCATGCTCAAATGTTCAAATAAGCTAATCTTATCTTTAGTAACTATACGCTCTTTTTCTACTGTTTTTTCTAAAATAGGTACACCATAGATCTCTGCCTCTTCAACAACAATATTTTCGGCTGTGTCTGAATGGCAGATAAACTCTAAAATAACGTACTTTGCCTCTTTTGCTTCAAAGACAGTACTCAAAGAACCTGAATAGCTAAGACGGATCAGCCCTGCTTCAGTAAATGGCCCTTCTTCTTTGGTACTGGTAAGTATCTTAACCTCACAGGGCTTACCTCCTGGCTTTTGAGGTACTTGTACAGTTAAAACTACTTGCTCAATCTTGTTTAAATCATTTCCCCCTAGTTCTAGAAAGATCTTACTTGGTTTATCTTTAGAAACTGTAAACAATAATCCACCTGTTCCTAAAACACCATCAATTATCGAATTAAGAGCCAACTCATCTTTTAGTGGATCACTCGATAAAACTTTGCCGCCTTCTAACATCGATACTAAATTTATTGGTTCTTCAGCTAAAATTGTAATGCTTAATAGAAAGATTAGACATAGCAAAAACGAACGCTTCATAAAAGTTCCTCCAATCAAAAGGACATCACACATGTTTCCTTCAATAAATTGTTTAAACAGCAAAGAGCCGTTTCCTTCAAAAAGTGTATCATTTTAATTTATACTTGCTTTATCTCTAGTTGATTCCTAGGATCAATTGGAAAATAACCATAGCCACAGTTGCATATAACTCTAAAAAGAGCTAATCTGAATATTGGCTAACAAGGAAGCAGCGTTTTGGGGAAGAATAATATACAGAATACTAATTAAATTTTGGGAGGAGAATTTTGTGCAACGTATTTTTTATGTCAATGGCAAATTTGTCCCTGCTGAGGAAGCAGTAGTCTCAGCTGAAGATAGAGGTTTTAATTTTGGTGATGGAGTCTACGAAGTTGTTCACTGGTATAATGGCAAACCATTCTTGCTAAAAGAACATGTAGAGAGATTAATTGAAAGTGCAAAGGTAATCAGAATCGAGATTCCTTGGACAGCAGAAGAATTAATGCATATTGCCATGGAAACAGCCCAAAAAAACAATCTCAAAGATGACTACATCTATATGCAGATTTCTAGAGGTCGTGCCATTAGACAACATTCTTTTCCAGCTAATACTAAGCCAACTTTAGTAATGAACCCACAACCAGCAGCTAAACCCTCAGAAGAGGTCAGAAACAACGGTGCCCGAGTAATTACTATACCTGATATACGTTGGCTTCATTGTGATATCAAGGCACTAAGTGCTTTGGCCAATGTTTTAGCAAAGCAAGCAGCAAAAGATCACAATGTCGATGATGTCCTCTATGACAGAGCAGGTTTAGGAATTGTCGAAGGTGGCTCAAGTAATATATTTTACTTTAAAGATGGCAAATTAATGACCCCACCACTATCCCCTTATATCTTTCCTGGTATTACTAGGGCTAAAGTTATTGAAGTAGCTCATGAATGTGGCTTTGACTTTGAACAAAGGGTTCTTACTCTCTCAGAACTTCTCCTCGCTGATGAAGTTATGTTAAGCAGTACTGGCCTTGAAGTGCTCTCGGTAACAGAAGTAAATGGCAAAAAAATAGGAACCGGAAAACCTGGTCCTGTTTCTCTTAAACTATGGGAGACTTATATGAAACATGTAAAAGAAGCATGTTACTAATAACCAATGTGCAACCCTCTTGCCTTTTTCCATCAATAATACTAATATAGATAATATAGATTTTAGGGCTTTGAGAGGTTATTTACCAATATCACATTGTCCTTTCTATATTAACTTATCCTTTTTTATCTATTTCTTTGGAGGTGCTATTATGCCCACATATGTTTATAAATGCCCTAAATGCGGCAAGTTTGAGGTTGTTCAAAATATGAATGACAAACGCCTTGAAACATGTCCAACCTGTAATGAAAAGGTTAAAAGACTTATCTCAGGAGGCTTAGGTGTTATTTACAAAACCGATGGTTTTTATATTACTGATAGTAAAAATGATAAAAGCGATCACGCTGCATCATAGAAAAAGAGGAGGTTTGTTCCCCCTCTTTTTTTAAAACAATGACAGCTGCTTTTTTTGCATTTCGCACCAATATGGTGGCTCATACGCCATATAAGTGAGATGATAAAAGCTCTT
>DUTE01000388.1 GCA_012842235.1 Bacillota bacterium | reverse complement strand
TCAATAAACGACATAACCTCTGTCGCTAGAGTTAAAGCTTCCTCAGAATCATAGGGAATCTCTAGTAAAAATAGCATGTCGGCAAAGCCCATTACACCTAAGCCAATTTTACGATTGGCTTTAGCTAGTTCATCTATCTGCGGTAGAGGATATTGATTCATGTCAATGACATTGTCTAAAAATTCTACTGCTGTGTCAACTACTCTACCTAAATCTTCCCAATCTATTTTACCATCTTTTACAAACAAAGAAAGATTTATTGAACCAAGATTACATGCTTCATAAGGAAGCAATGGTTGCTCCCCACATGGATTAGTCGATTCTATTTCTCCTAAAAAGGGAGTTGGGTTATCTCTATTTATCCTATCTAAAAAGACAATCCCTGGCTCACCGTTTAGCCAAGCCATCTCCACTATAAGCGAGAAAACTTCTCTTGCCTTAAGTTTACGTAAAGGCTTTTTGGTTCTTGGATTAATTAGATCATATTCTGAGTCTTTCTCTACAGCCTGCATAAACGCTTCTGTTATACCTACAGAAATATTAAAATTAGTAAGTTCAGTGGTATCTTTCTTACAAGTAATAAATTCAAGAATGTCAGGATGATCTACTCTGAGGATACCCATATTGGCACCTCTTCTCACACCACCTTGCTTAATAACCTCAGTACTAACATTGAATACCTTCATAAAGGAAATTGGCCCTGAGGCTACCCCTCCAGTAGTTTTAACGCAATCACTCGCTGGTCTAATCCTGGAAAAAGAAAATCCTGTACCTCCACCACTTTTATGAATTAAAGCTGCATTTTTAACACTTTCAAAAATACTTTCCATAGAATCTTCAATAGGAAGTACAAAACAAGCTGACAACTGTTGTAATTCTCTACCTGCATTGTAGGGTAGGGCTGACCCCCCCTCCGAACCGCACGTGCGCCTTTCGACGCATACGGCTCTCTAGTTGGCGTCAAAAAGTTCAAAACGTTGCTTTACATCTCTAACTGATGTCCTTAGTTTACAGGCTAATGTTTTTAAAAGACTCGTCCGTAAGATATAAATAAGATCAGCATCTTTGGCTGGTTCTGTTAAAACCGATAGTATCCTTTGAAAATAATGCTCTTGTTTCTGATAGATATCGATAATAACACTCTCAGACAAGTTTAAAAGATCGCGACGATGTACAGGTTTTCCATCTTTTTGATAGGGTCTTAGTAATTTAGCCTTAAAAGATCGATCCAGAGTAATTTCCCCAAGTTGCCACCGCAAACCTGAAAGTTCTATCTCTTTAGTATCTCTAGGCTTGTCAATAAAGGAATAGTACTGATTTTCCCAAACAAGAATGTTATCTCTTTTAAGATATATCTTCCAAGGCCCTAAGTATTCATAAAGGCGCCAAAATCGCCCATCTTTAATTCTACCTAATGCTTGAGCTGGTAAAGGCTCTAAGTACTTAGCTGAAGAGTTTAACCCTTTCAATTCATCAAAGATCTTTGGGAAAGAAAACTCAGCATCAAATACTGCTACAAGAATTTGCTCTACAGCGAATTTTATATCTTGTAGTTGCTTATCAGATAAATCCCTGTACTTTTCCTCTTTTAACGCATAAATTAATGTCTCTGAATCTCCTGTGTAAAAATTAGGGTTATAAAGCTGCCTGTAAACCCTTGTTAAAGCTTTGTCTTGTGAACTTTTTCTTAGGCATTCCAAGACAACGAGGCTCTCCTGCATTGCGCATACCTCCGTTTCTTTTTTGCCCACCAACCTGCTCCCCTTTGCCATTAGGACGGCATTACCGCCTTGA
>DUTE01000387.1 GCA_012842235.1 Bacillota bacterium | reverse complement strand
CACGTAGGAAAGAAGATAAGTTGATACAATGTATAAAGAGAGACCTGAAGCAAGAGTCATACCCATCATAGTTATAAATAGCGGGAATGTAATTGCAGATGTTTTATTGCTTTCAGTTGTTTCCATAGACATCTGGAGGTAGGAAATACCGCCTGAAATAATAGCCAAGATAGGATCTGGCCTAGTCAAGTCCTTTATCCACAAAAATGCGTATCCCGCGTAATCAACTTTACGCAAAACACTAAAAAGAATAATACCGATTGGCAGCTGTAATAAAGCTAGCAAACAGCCTCCAAAGGGGCTGACATTGTGCTTTTTGTAAAGTTCCATAATTCTTTTATTTGCTTCCTGAGGATTATCTTTGTATTTTTCTTGAATCTCTTTTTGAAGTGGAGCAACTTCTTTCATCTTGACCATAGATTTTCTCTGAGTCCAAGTAAGTGGCAATAAAACTAAGCGATAAGTCAAAGTCAGAAGTATAATTGCCAGTCCATAGTTATTTGTCAGATTAAAAAAGAATTGTAACAAACTTGAAAACCAATTACTTATCAATTGTAAACTCCCCTACCTCCGTTATTTCACCGGATCATAACCTCCGGGATGAAAAGGATTACATTTTAAAACTCTTTTTAAGGCCATATAAAAACCTTTTCTAGCTCCATATTGCTCAATTGCCTCTTGGGCATAAGCAGAACAAGTGGGATAAAATCTACACTTCCCAGGAAACATAGGTGATATATATAACCGGTAGCCTTTAATCAACCACAAAAGCAGTTTTTTCATACTAAATCAGACTCCAGTTTTAATTTCCTCTCTTTTTTCCCCTATCCTCTTTTTTAAATAACGACGAACGGAGCAAAGCTTGTCTTGTGCTCTTAGTTAAGCTAGCATAAGACGCCTTTTCTGCACCCATTCTTGCACTTATAACAATATCATATCCTGAATATATACGGGGGTAAAGTTGTCTAAGAATTTCTCTTAGTCTTCTTTTAACTAAATTGCGCGTAACACTATTACCTACTTTTTTACTAACCGAAAAACCTATCCTACTATATTGTAAATCATTTGGCAGATAGTGAACAACAACTAATGCATCAGCTGTATACCTACCTTTTTTATACACTTTTCCAAAGTCACTGTTACTTTTAAGTCTTTCCACAGTGTTGTCACTCCATTTCTGCCGAACCTCTCACGCTAGATAGCAGTAGCGGAGCCTTAATGGCTCCGCCCCTATCGCTTTTTTTAAGCGCTGAGTCTCTTGCGACCCTTTTTACGGCGGTTGCGTATTACATTTCTTCCGCCTGGAGTGCGCATTCTCGCCAGGAAACCATGCTTTCTTTTGCGACGCCTAACCTTTGGTTGGTATGTTCTTTTCATAACCTGGCTAACCTCCTTTTGCCGCATTGCTAGTTTATAACACCAGTTCTCCAATCTAACAGGCATTCTCGATCAATTATAGAGCATGAACTAAACACCTGTCAAGAAATTGAAACTTTGAGGAAAGTTTTGAAGATAAATTGTTAAACCCGAAACGTAAAACGCACCTTTTTCTATCCTTTATTATAATAATCAGCAAATTTTTTCTACTTAGAATCAAAGAAATCTACTTATTCAGACCATTGATTTAGACGTATATATAATATGTAGTTTAAAACACATACCATTTAAAACTAGCTACTATTGAAAAAAGCTGCTCTTTCAATTACAATAGATGTAGTCTCTTTTAAAATAAGTGTAAGGTTAATTAGCTCTGCCAAATAAATAATATCTAGCTCCGAGACCACGCTTATTCAGATATCCTGATCGCGAGGTCATTTTTTTCTGTAAACATAAATTTGTACTTTATTTTATAGGGCTTTTTTAAAATTGCCTATCAAGCACAGTTCTAGTACGAATTTCGAATTTTGTTATATTTTTAACTATCCCCATTTCTCGCTAGGTACATAGGCCTAGTCCTTATATTAAAGTTATCCACAGCCCGTGTATAAAACTGTGGATACCCTTCTAACTTGGCTATACTCACATTTATCCACAGCTTTTTCCACAGGAACAACCAAGTGTTCGCTTGTTTTTTCGTATTTCTCCTGCTAGATAGGGGTTTCCACAGATATACCCACATTTTATTATCTGTGGATAACTTGTTGATTACCCTTTGGATATCTCTTTTTCTTCCCCCTTTTAGCAGGAACTTATCCTAGTTGTGGATAACTATTTAAACTACACTCTGAGGTTTAAATATCCACACTAATTAACAAAGGCATACACAGCCTATTGTTTTTTCCCTGCATTTTATGGTTTTCGCAGGATTTTTTTGATCTTTTAAAATTCAGAATAAAATAAACCAAGCTCATTGAATACACAGGAGGCTAAGTAAGATGAATGCCGATGATTTAAAAAAACTTTGGGATCATGTCCTAGAGCTTGTAGGTAGTGAGGCAGGTGTAGGGAAAAGTTCATATGCAATGTGGTTTAAACCCACTGAAGCAGTTCGATTTAAAGACAACTACCTTTACATCAAAACCACTAGTGATTTTGCCTGCGAATGGATCGATGACCAATACGGAGATTTAATAAAGAACATTTTATTTAATCTTACGGGGCAAGATATCATTCCTGTCTTTATCTATAATGATACTTTTGAAAAAGACTCTGCCCAAGAGAGACAAAATACGCAAGTTGAAGTTTCCCAAAAAGAGTCTGAACCAATCGATCATGGACTTAACCCTAGATATACTTTTGATTCGTTTGTTGTAGGCAAAAGTAACTCCTTTGCACATGCGGCATGTTTTGCTGTTGCAGAAGCACCTGCTCATGCCTACAATCCTCTTTTTATGTATGGTGGTGTTGGTTTAGGTAAAACACATCTAATGCAAGCTATTGGCCACTTTGTTATCGAAAACCATCCAGAAATGAAGATAATGTACGTTTCCGCAGAGAAATTCACTAACGATATGATTAATTCCATTAGACACAACAAAATGGAACATTTTCGCAACAAATATCGTACTGTTGATCTGCTTTTAGTAGACGACATTCAATTTTTGACAGGTAAGGAAGGAACCCAAGAGGAGTTTTTCCATACATTTAATGCTCTATACGAAGCAAATAAGCAAATTGTTATATGTAGTGATAGACTACCAAAAGAAATCGCCACTCTTGAAGATCGATTGCGTTCTCGATTCGAATGGGGATTAACAACCGATATTCAGCCTCCAGACTTAGAAACACGAATAGCTATTCTTAAGAAAAAAGCTAGTTCAGAAGACATAGAAGTTCCAGGAGATGTTTTGCTTTTTATAGCAAAACAAATCCGCTCTAACATACGAGAATTAGAAGGAGCTCTTATTAGAATCACTGCTTACTCATCCTTACACAATCGACCAATTGATGTTGAACTTGCAGCTGAAGCACTCAAAGATATTTTACCTGTTCAAAATCGACAGATATCTGTTGAACTCATCCAAAAAGTGGTAGCTGAACACTATAATCTTAATGTTTCTGATATGAAATCCAGAAAGAGAACAAGATCAATAGCGTTTCCGAGACAGATTGCAATGTATCTCTCGAGAGAGTTAACAGATCTGTCTCTCCCAAAAATTGGTGAAGAATTTGGAGGACGAGATCATACTACCGTTATTCATGCATGTGACAAAATAAGTGAATCTCTGAAACAAGATGCTGAATTAGAAGAAAACATCAGAAAAATTTCTGATAAAATTCAATCTATTTAAACATCTGGATAAGCTGTTATTTAAATCTGGATAACTGCCGTTTCCCTGTTAATAACTTTTTCCGCTTTTAAACCAAAAGTTGCCTTTGTGAATAATGGGGATAAGTATAACAAGTAACTAACATCTTATCCAGACCCAAGATCCTCGTATTTAAGTGGCCTTTTGCAGCTTTTCCACATTATCAACAGGACCTACTAGTACTACTACTATCTTTAAACTTATTTAAATATATATTTAAATAGAAGGGATGGGTTTTAAATGCATTTTAACTGTTCGAAAGATACTTTACTTGCAGGAATCAATATTGTACAGAAAGCTGTACAAACAAGTAGTTCCATCGATATATATACAGGAATATATTTAGAAGCCACTTCAAACACTTTAACAATGCTTGGTACTAATATTGATTTGAGTATTAGGACAAGTTTACCTGTTGAAGTTCTTGAAGAGGGTAAAGTAGTTGTTGAAGGTAAGTTATTTGCGGATATAGTTAGAAAGTGGTCTCAAGAAAAACCGATTAATGTGGAATTAGATGAGAATACTAATAACATAATTATTAGTGATGGAAATGATAATTCTAGTTTTAAAGCTCAAATAAAAACAATGAATGTTGATGACTATCCTCCATTCCCAGATCCTCAACAAGAAATTGAAGAAGGTGAGGCTAAATACTGGGATATCCCTCAAAAACATTTAAAGAAAGCAATAAATTCAACTGCTTTTTCTGCTGCTAAAGCAGATCATTCTAGGCTCTATTTAACAGCTATACTTCTTGAAAGTAAAAATGCTGAGCTTAGGGCAGTAGCTACAGACACCCATAGACTTGCCTATTACAAAATACCCGGGCACGAGGGAGACGTTTCAGCAATGATTACAGCTGAAGATCTTTTAGATATAGCAAAGTTATTAGATGATACAGATGAAACAATTCGTTTAACTTTGACTCCAAGGCGTGCATTTTTTGATATTAATGATACCACTGTTGTTTCGAGGCTTGTCGAAGGTAATTTCCCACCATACGAAAAAGTTATACCTACCCAACATAAAACTGTAGTTAAAGTTGATAGACAAGCTTTAATCGATGTGGTGGATCGTATAGCGGTAATGATTCGTGGTGCATCTACTTTTATGGTTAAGATGACTATTAAAGATCATTACATGACAATAGCTTCTGGGGAACTAGAGATAGGGCAGGCACAAGAAAGGATATATGTAGATCAAGAAGGCGAAGACTTAGAAATAAAAATGGACTATCGATTCCTATTCGAAGGACTAAAAACAATAAATGGAGAAATCGTTGAAATGCAGTTTAATGGTCCAGAAATGGCTATTTTATTTAAGTCTGAAGAAATGCCAGGCTTTATCTATATAATGATGCCCCTTATTGTCTAATGGTTAAATTTCAAGGTTAATTTAGGAAGGCGGCAGGTAAGTTACATGGAAGAACAATCGATTAAAATTAAGACTGAAATTATAAAGCTAGAGCAATTTCTCAAATGGGCTGGTCTGGTTCAGACTGGTGGAGAAGCTAAGATACTAATTCAAGAAGGAGAAGTTAAAGTAAACGGTGCTATTGAGTTAAGACGTGGAAGACAACTAAAGGAAGGCGATCTTGTTGAGATGGAAGGTTATGGAATCTTCAGGGTCGCAAGATAGGGAGTGGCTTTATATTGCTACTTTCAGAACTCTATCTCGAAAAATACCGCAACTATCAAGTTGCTCAGTTAGAGTTTGAAAATGGTCTAAATTTTTTGGTAGGTAATAATGCCCAGGGAAAAACAAATCTTTTAGAAGCAATATTTTATCTATGTCATCTATCTTCTCCAAGAACAGGAGAAGATAGTGATTTAGTTCTTTTTGGTTGTGACGAAGCATGTATTCGAGGTACGGTAAAAAGGCAAATTGGAGAGTACGAATTAAAAGTAAGAATTCCTGTTAAAGGAAGAAAAAAAGCTGAAGTAGATGGGTTTTTGCAAACTAAAATGTCTGATTTTCAGGGATACTTGAACTGTGTTTACTTTTCACCTGATGATCTGAAGTTAGTAAAAGGAGGACCATCTGAGAGACGTCGTTTTATGGATTTAGAACTATCTCAAGTAAATCCATATTACAGACATGCTTTATCACAATACAATAAAGTTCTTCAACAAAGGAATAATCTCTTAAAAGAAATGCGGATAGATTTAGATCTTTTAGATGTCTTTAATGAGCAGTTAGTAGAGACCGGTACAGTAGTAATAGAAAGACGCCGTAATATGCTCTTAAGACTGAATCTCCTTGCCAAGCTTCTGCAGCGCAAGCTTACAGAGCTCAAGGAGAATCTTTCTTTAGAATATCTACCTTCATTTGAAATAGAAAACGATGTTAAAGAAGATTTTCGTAAAGCTTTGGAGAAATCTTATGAGGATGAAAGACAAAGAGGTTATACATTAATTGGTCCTCATAGAGACGATTTTAGTATGTTAATAGATGATTTAGATGTAAGAGTTTTTGGTTCTCAAGGGCAGCAGAGAACTGTCGTGTTGGCTCTAAAATTAGCTGAATTAGAGTTTTTGCGGGGAGAAGCAGGTGAATACCCCGTACTTTTACTTGACGATGTTTTTTCGGAGATAGATGATATTAGAAGAAGAAAACTTTTCGATATTGTCAGGCAAAATAATGTTCAGACTTTTATATCAACAGCTAATCCAAGGGATTTAGAAGATATAGTAGGTGACCAGCGTAAGGTTTTTGAAATTTGCGAAGGGAAAGTTGGGGTGAGATAAAATGCTCCATTTAGGTGAAGAGATCGTCATACCCTTTAACAAAATAATTGCCATACTAGATGTTAAGACTCTTTCTCTTTCTGAAATTAATACGGAGTTTTTTCAAACAGCACAGGATGAAGGATTTATTAGAAAGATATCTGATAAAGTGAAAAGCTATATCATTACAACTGATAACGACATATATCTATCTCCTATATCTTCAGTTACGTTAAAGGCTAGATTCGAAAAGGGATATAAAGTTCTATAGGGAGGTGAATTTGAAGCTGGTTAAGAGAGAGTTGATTCTCTCCTTATAGATTTAGTCGCTATGAGCTAAACAAACCAGCGTATAATATGACAGAACAATTAAAAAATGCGCATTATGATGCTGAACAAATTAAAATATTAAAAGGATTAGAACCCGTCCGGCTTAGACCCGGTATGTATATTGGTGATACTAGTACAAGAGGTCTTCACAAGCTTGTAGATGAGGTAATTGATAATAGTATCGACGAAGCACTAGCAGGGTTTTGTGATACTATTGTTGTTACTTTGCATAATGACGAGTCTATATCCGTTTTAGATAATGGCCGTGGTATACCTGTAGGTATAAATAAAGAGTTAAATAAATCTACACTTGAAATAGTAATGACTCACCTTCATGCCGGCGGAAAATTTGGTGGGAAAGATAGTGCATATAAATATTCAGGTGGATTACATGGTGTTGGTGTTTCTGCAGTTAATGCTCTTTCAGAATGGCTTATTGCTGAAGTTTATAAAGAAGGCATAATTCATAGACAAAAGTTTTCTAAAGGAATTCCTTTAACAAAAGTTGAGGTAGCAGGAACTACAGATAAAACAGGCACCTATATAGCTTTTAAGCCTGATAAAACAATATTTAATGATACAAGTTTTGAATCAAAGATTCTTGCTGATCGTTGCCGAGAATTGGCTTTTTTGAATAAAGGCTTAACGATCATTTTTAAAGATGAAATAAATGGAGTAGAGAAAGATTTTTGTTATGAAGGTGGCATAGCTTCCTTTGTTGGTTTTATTAACGAAAATAAAACACCTCTACATGAAGATGTTATTTATTTTTCAGAAGAAAAAGATGATGTAATTGTAGAAGTTGCTATGCAATATACAGATGGTTATTCTGAAATAAGTTATTCTTTTGTAAACAACATCAATACTCACGAAGGTGGAACCCATCTAACAGGATTTAGAACAGCACTTACTCGCTCAATAAATGACTATGCTCGAAAAACTGGAATTTTAAAAGAAAACGATTCTAATTTAACCGGTGATGATGTACGAGAAGGCCTAACAAGTATATTGTCAATTAAAATGACTGAACCACAGTTTGAAGGTCAAACTAAAGGCCGATTAGGGAATACAGAAATTCGTGGTATTGTGGATTCAGCTTGTGGCGAGAATTTAGAAATTTTCTTTGAAGAAAATCCATCGACTGCCAAAACAATAATAGAAAAGGCTTTGGCTGCATCAAGGGCTAGAGAGGCTGCTAGAAAAGCAAGAGAACTTACAAGAAGAAAAAGTGCTCTTGAAATTGGGACTCTCCCAGGTAAATTAGCAGATTGTGCAAGAAAAGACCGAGAAGGTACTGAGATCTTTATCGTTGAGGGAGACTCTGCTGGCGGTACAGCTAAACAAGGTAGAGACCGTGAATATCAAGCAATATTACCTTTGAGAGGTAAAATTATCAACGTAGAAAAACATGGAGAAGACAAAATATTAAATAATGCCGAAATTCAAGCCATGATCAAAGCTTTTGGAACAGGTTTTGGTGATATGTTTGATATTGAAAAAGCACGCTATGAACGTATCATAATTATGACTGATGCTGATGTAGACGGAGCTCATATTAGAACTTTGTTACTCACCTTTTTCTACAGGTATACGAGACCACTTATCGAACATGGCATGGTTTATGCAGCTCAACCTCCTTTGTATAAAATCGAGGAGAAAAGAGAACGGGCTGATAAGTGGCTGAAATACGCCTGGAGCGATGAAGAGTTAGAAGAGTACAAAAAAGAGTTTGAAGAGGCAAATAAGAACTATTTTATTCAGCGATACAAGGGTCTTGGTGAAATGGATTGGAAACAACTTAAAGAAACGACAATGGATCCTAAGTCTAGAATTCTTGTCCGTTTGAACTTGTCCGATGCTGAAGAAGCCGATAGAGTCTTTGAGACACTTATGGGTGAAGAAGTAGAGCCTCGAAGAGCTTTCATAGAGAAACATGCTAAAGAGGTAACTGATCTTGATATATAAATTTAAAAACGTTTTCTTTTCCAGAAAGAGGTGAGAAACCTTGGTTGAAGATAATAAACAAAAAATTGTTGATATAGATCTGCATGAAGAAATGAAAAAATCCTATATAACTTACTCGATGAGTGTTATTGTAGATAGAGCACTTCCTGATGTCAGGGACGGTTTAAAACCTGTTCACAGACGAATTCTTTATTCTATGCATCAGTTGAACCTTTCTCCAAGGTCACAATATAAAAAATCAGCAAGAATCGTCGGTGACACCATGGGTAAATATCATCCACATGGTGACTCAGCTATATATGATGCCATGGTCAGGCTAGCCCAGGACTTCTCTACGAGATATCCTTTAGTCGATGGCCATGGTAACTTTGGTTTAATTGACGGGGATCCTCCTGCAGCCATGCGTTATACAGAAGCAAGACTTTCGCCTATTGCTACAGAAATGTTAAGAGATATTGAAAAAGAGACTGTTAATTTTATCCCTAATTTTGATGGCGAAGAGATGCAACCTGAAGTTTTGCCTTCTAGGATACCAAATCTTTTAGTAAATGGAGCATCAGGTATAGCTGTTGGTATGGCAACTAATATTCCACCTCATAATCTTGGTGAAATTATTGATGGTTTAGTTGCTATAATTGATAATCCAGACATTGATGTTCATGAACTATTAGATATTGTTAAGGGTCCAGATTTTCCAACAGGTGGGATTATCCTTGGAAGACAAGGTATTAGAAAGGCTTATCTAACTGGAAGAGGTCGCATTAGAGTAAGGGCTAGAGCTGAGATCGAAGAGATGAGAGGCGGTAAATATCGTATTGTCGTAACGGAGATTCCGTTTATGGTCAATAAATCTTCTTTGATGGAAAAGATAGCTGAGCTTGCCCGTACAAAAAAAGTGGATGGAATTACTGACCTAAGGGATGAATCTGAGCAAGATATTAGGATAATTATAGAGTTAAGAAAAGATGCTAGTCCGCAGATTGTACTTAATCAATTATATAAGCACAGTCAGATGCAAGAGACCTTTGGTGCTATCATGTTAGCACTTGTTGATGGACAGCCTCGAGTACTAAATCTCAAAGAGATGATGTATTACTATCTAAAACATCAAAAAGAGGTTACAACCCGTAGATATCAATATGATTTAGAAAAGGCAGAACATCAAGCTCATATTAGAGAAGGTTTGTTGATTGCTCTAGATCATCTCGATGAAGTAATTAAGATTATTAGAGAATCTAGAACAGATAAAGAAGCACTCGATCTTTTGATGTCTAATTATGCGTTAACAGAGATCCAAGGAAACGCAATTTTAGATATGCGCCTAAGAAGACTTACAGGTTTAGAAAGAGATAAAGTCTTAGGTGAATACGAAGAACTCAAAAATACTATTGCAGAGATTAGAAGTATTTTAGAAGATCACCATAAACTTATGGGAATAATTAAAGATGAGCTTTTAGAAGTTAAAAACAAATATGGTGATGAACGTCGTACTTCTATAAGTGCACAGACAGGAACATTAGATGTAGAAGATCTTATAGAAGAAGAAGATGTAGTAGTAATGATTACTCATCAAGGCTATATTAAACGTCTAGCTATGAGTACCTATAAAAGCCAGCAAAGAGGTGGTAGAGGAGTAATTGGTATGGATACAAAAGATGAAGATATTGTAGAGCATATCTTTGTAGCCAATACTCACGATACTATGCTCTTCTTTACCTCGAAAGGTCTTGTACATCAGTTAAAAACATATCAGATTCCTGATGCTTCAAGACAAGCAAGAGGTACTTCGGTTGTGAATCTTCTTCACGTAGATAGAGAAGAAGTTATCACAGCTGTTATATCTATTAAAAACTTTGAAGAAGATTCTTCACTGATAATGGTGACTAAAAATGGCAAGATCAAACGTACAGCCTTAGAACAATATGATACAAGACTTAAAAGAGGTCTTATTGGTGTTAGATTAGAAGATAACGACGAACTAGTCTCAGTCGCTAAAGTTCAAAATGATGATCACGTCTTTATTGCTACTTTGCTTGGCAAAGCAATCAGAATAAGAGTAGCTGATGTCAGAGAGATGGGTAGAGCTACAATTGGTGTTAAAGGAATAGAACTACAGCCAGGTGATGCAGTAGTCGCCATGGATATTGTTAAAAGAGGATCATATATTTTAACAATTACTCAAAATGGTTATGGTAAGAGAACTTTGATTAGACATTACCGTGCACAAAATCGAGGCGGCAAGGGTCTTATTAATATGAAGATCACAAAAAAGACAGGTAATGTTGTTACTGCTATGACCGTTATGGGTAACGATGATGAAGAGGTTATCATTGCTACAAAAGAAGGCATTGTATTAAAGACTTCTGTAAAATCTATTTCTGTCCAAGGTAGAAGTACCCAAGGTGTTATGGTTATGCGTCCTGAAAAAGGAGACGAAGTGGTTTCTGTAGCACTTAATGATAATACTGAAAGCAAAGATTAATTAAGATAACAAAATGGCACTGCTTAAGCAGTGCCATTTTATTTAAGAAAAATTCTCTATTGCCCTATAGTCTTTTGGTAAACAGACATAATACGATTGTAAAAACTCTCAGAAGAGAAGTTGTCAGCTATCTTTCTAGAATAATCCATCATCTGAGTTTTTAACTTTTGATCACGAAAGATTGTTTCTAAATAGCTAATATATTCTCCTTCGTGGTGATAGTAAAAACCATTTTTACCGTGTTGGATCATGTCGTAATAGGATTCATCATCTATGGCGACAATCGGTAGTCCGGAAGCTGCAGCTTCTAATACGACAAGTCCCTGAGTTTCAGAGGTAGAGGCAGTTACAAAGCAATCAGCTATTTGGTAGTACTTAGGCAAATCGTTATAATTTACTTTACCAGGAAAAACTATGTGATCTTCTAGCGAAAGAGATTCTACTAGCTCTGTCAATTTCTTAAGATAATCTCCACTACCAACAATGATAAGTTTATAATGTGGGTCTTTTGAAACTAACTTTTTATGGTAGTTGATAAGTTTTTCAATACTTTTTTCCTTAGCAATCCGACCTACAAAAATTAGAATCTGATCATTTTCTGAAAGTTTAAGATTGTCTTTTAGTATTAGCAGTTCTTGTTTAGGAATTTCTTTGTAAAAGAGAGAAAGCTCAATTCCAGTTGGAATAATGTAGATAGGGGTTTTTACACCATAGTCTTTTAAAGTTTGGTAAACTTTTTTAGTTGGTACAATAACTGCATTTACAAGGTTGCAAAATACCCTAGAGTAATTTTCTGCTGCTAGCTTAGGCATAAGTCCACCAAACTTTATATAATGAGTATAATCCGAGAGCATAGTGTGGTAGGTGTGGATTTCGGGAATTTCAAGTTTTTTAGCTATAAGATGAGCCATAATTCCTAAAGAAAATGGAGCATGTGAGTGAATAAGATCAATCTTTAGTTCTTGAACTTTTTTTAGAGTTCCCCGAGAATAGATTTTGGCTATTCGATAATCTGGATTTCCCCAAAATGTAACAGAACCAATTCGAAAGACATTACTTGGGTCTTGTGAATGTTTAACATGAGGATGGGCTATAGTGAAGATAAATGGTTCATGTCCATGTTCTTTTAGTTTTTGTTCCATTAAGCAAACAGAAGTTACGACGCCATTAATTTGTGGTCTGTATGTATCTGTAAATATGCCTATTTTCATAGTGAGCACCTCTAAGTTGTTATTCAAATGTATATCGTTTTAAAGAGAGGTACATAACTGTTTTTGGCATAACAGAATCTAAGCAAACGATCTGAAAATCGTGGATTTAGTTCATCTTTTTAATTGTCCCCTAGATGATGAGAGTTTGGATAAAATAACGACCAGTAGGATAGAGATTTGTTTTATTAGAAGTAAAAGTTATTGACTAAGAAAAGCTTTGTCAAAGCAAGGTAGATTTGCAGATTGATTAGGATTTAGAGTAAAATGGGCACTTAATAAGTGCCCATTTGAGTTTCACTTTTGAAATATATTAATATCTTAAAAGGATATATTAATTCAGTGTCTCAGCAGTATTCTTTAGTTTTCTTCTTAGGTTTTATGTGAAATTATTGTAGTTTATAGCTTATATACTCTAACGTTTCTAATTTCCACAGCGGTGTTATCTGCACGAAAACCAAATTTGCCTTCAAAATATACATCATCTGGGTCTTCGTCATTAAAGAGTATTTCGTCATTGGCGATAATCGTTATTGTGTTATCGATCACTTCTACTCTTACTTCTATGGGTTCTCCTGGTGGGAAAGTCATAGATGCACT
>DUTE01000386.1 GCA_012842235.1 Bacillota bacterium | reverse complement strand
GGTTTGGTTATTTGGCCCCAATAAAAACATAAAAAGTGAAGCAAAACTAGATAAGAATTTGCGTCTAAGCATATTCTAAAGACAGTTAGTAATAATTAAATGAGTTTTTCCTAGTTGCCTCTTATTAAAGTAGATAGATTAGTGAGAAAAAGGTTATTAAATATAGGGGACGAAGGTCAAAGAAGATAAGCCATAGTCAGATATAAGATAACAGCTCAAAGTAAATAGCAAGACTAATGACCAGATAGATGAGGGGTTGCAAAGAAAAATAAATAGAGGTATAATTTACATAGAAGGTCAGGGAAGGTCAGGTGAAGAAAAAATGGCGAGTTTAAGTGACTTTATTGAAAAGTATATAAAAGAGCTTTTGGAAGAGGCAGAAAAAGACTTCGTTGAACTACAAAGACGAGAATTAGCCGAGGCCTTTCGCTGTGTTCCTTCACAGATTAACTATGTCTTGCAAACCCGTTTCACACCTGAAAAAGGTTATATTGTAGAAAGCCGCAGGGGAGGAGGCGGGTATATCAGGATAGTGAGGCTTGAAGTAAATCCTGATTGGGAATTAGTTATGGATAAGTTAATGACAGGAGTTACAGAAGAACAAGCTTTTGTTATCCTAGATCTTCTTGTTGACGAAGAAGTGCTTTTAGAAGAAGAAGCCAGGATTATAGGGCTTATCCTAAAACAAGAAGCAGATAATTTAGATGAACAGATGAGAGCAACGCTTCTTCGAGCTCTTTTAATGTTGATTGAAAATTTAAGGAGGTAGAGGGCAAATGCTTTGTGAACGCTGTAATAAAAATCCCGCAACAGTACATCTAAAAACTTATGTAAATGGCATTATGACAGAGAAGCATCTATGTCAAAGTTGTGCTAAAGAGACAGGTCAATTGCAGCTTTGGAATTTAGGCAATCCTTTAAGCTCCTTCTTTGAAACCCTACTGGGAACAATGGAACTTAAGCCGACTCTTTGGAGTGCCAAGTGTAGAATGTGTAATTTAAGCTTTGACCAATTTCGTAGAGGTGGTCAGCTAGGTTGTCCAGCGTGTTATACAGAGTTTCGAGAAGAATTAAATCCAATTATAAGACGTATACAAGGAGATGTAGTTCATAGAGGCAAAGTTCCCAAAAGAGCAGGTGGAACTTTAAGTATAAAAAGAAAGATCGAACAATTACGAAACAAGTTGAATGAAGCAGTATCTTTAGAAGAATATGAGAAGGCTGCAGAGATACGTGACGAAATTAAAAGACTAGAAAAAGAGGCTGGAGGTGAGCTCTAATGGATACAAGCAAAAGGATTCTAAAACTTGTTACCCCTTGGATGATTGAAAGTGGTCCTGAAGGTGATGTAGTTGTATCAAGTAGAGTGAGGCTTGCACGGAATATCAAAGACAGATCATTTCCAGCCCACTGTAGTACAACTCAAAAAAAAGAAATTAGAGAAGAGATCAAAAAAGCTATAGATAAAGATAAGTTTAATTTTATTAATCTTGAGGATATAAGTTCTCTAGAGCGAGAAAATATGATGGAAAGCCATGTCTTAAGCCCACAGATAATCGCCGATCCTGAAGGAAGGGGTGTGGCTATTGCCAAAGATCAGCTCTCTAGTGTCATGATCAATGAAGAGGATCATTTGCGTATCCAGACAATTGCCCCAGGTTTAGTGCTAAAAGAAGCAATGCAGCGAGCAAGCCAGCTCGATGATGAACTTGAACAGTCATTAGATATAGCATTTGATGAGAACTTTGGATATTTAACTGCTTGGCCAACTAACTTAGGAACTGGCCTTAGAGTATCAGCAATGGTCCATCTTCCTGGTTTATCTATGACAAATAATTTACCGAGGCTTCTTGGAGCAGTTAACCAGCTAGGTATGGCTGTAAGGGGAATATATGGTGAAGGTACCGAGGCACTTGGCAACCTCTACCAGATATCTAATCAAAGAAGTTTAGGCAGTACAGAACAGGAGTTTGCTAAAGACCTAGAGACAGCTGTTACACATGTAATAGGTGAGGAAAGAAAGATTAGAGAAGCACTAAAAGAAAACTCAAAGTATTTTCTAGAAGACAAAGTCTATCGCTCATTAGGTGTCTTAAAAGAGGCTAGACTAATTAGTACAGGCGAAGCTTTAGCTTTGCTTAGTGATGTAAGATTAGGTATTGACCTAGGGATAATTGATCCTAAATTAAAACCAAAGGTGCAGGCTTTGATGCAGATAATTAGACCAGCACATCTGCAAAAATATATGGGCAATACCTTAGAACCAGAGATGCGCGATTATTATAGAGCAACAGTTATCAGAGAAGAATTGGCTAAGGAGGGATAGTTAATGTTTTTCGATAGGTTTACTGAAAAAGCTAGAAGAGTTTTAGCTTTAGCCCAAGAAGAAGCAAGCAACATGGGACATGATGTAATAGGTACAGAGCATATTCTTCTTGCCCTTATGAGAGTAGAAGATGGTGGAGCAGGAAGAGCCCTTAATAACTCAGGATTAGATATAGATGATGTAAGAGAAAGAATAGAAGAGATCATCCCTATTGGGGATGGTATTGGTTTAGCTCAGCTACCAATGACAGCAAGAGTAAAAACTGTCTTAAGCCTAGCTTTTGAGGAAGCAAGAGTTTTAGGATATCCCTATGTTGATACAGAACACATTCTCCTTGGCCTTTTACGAGAAGGAGAAGGTGTAGCTATAAATGTTCTAAGGAGCTTTGAAATTGAGCCAGAAAGACTGAGAGAACAGGTGTTAAACCAGCTTAAAGCTCAAAGTGAAGGTGGAGAAAAAGAGACAAGAAGGCCAAGAGCCAAAAACACACCAACTCTTGATTCTTTTGGCAGAGACCTAACAGAGATGGCTGAAGACGGTAAACTTGATCCGATTATTGGCAGAGAAAAAGAGATTCAGCGAGTTATTCAAATTCTCAGCCGTCGAACAAAAAACAACCCTGTACTAATAGGAGAACCTGGTGTAGGCAAAACAGCGGTTGTTGAAGGACTTGCCCAAAAAATTGTCTCAGGAGATGTGCCAGAACTTCTAAAAGACAAACGGGTTGTTGCTTTAGATATAGCAAGTGTTGTGGCAGGTTCAAAGTTTAGAGGCCAATTTGAAGAGAGACTAAAAAAAGTGATGGAAGAGATAAAACATGCTGGCAATGTGATTGTCTTTATCGACGAACTTCATACTATTGTTGGTGCAGGAGCAGCTGAGGGTGCAATCGATGCAGCCAATATTCTCAAACCTGCATTAGCTAGAGGCGAGATGCAGGTAGTTGGGGCAACAACCATAGATGAATACCGTAAATATGTGGAAAAAGATGCTGCACTAGAAAGAAGATTCCAGCCAATTATGGTAGGAGAACCTACAGTTGAAGATACAATTAAGATACTTGAGGGTCTAAGAGATCGCTATGAAGCCCACCATAGAGTAAAGATAACTGATGAAGCACTTGAAGCAGCTGCAAAACTATCATCACGTTATATAGCTGATAGGTATCTTCCTGACAAAGCCATCGATCTTATCGATGAGGCATCTTCAAAAACCAGACTCTCGACAATGGTTACGCCACCTTCAGTAAAGAAACTCGAAGATAAACTTGCGGAAATAAAAAGAGAAAAAGAAGCAGCTATTCAAAATGAAGAGTTTGAAAAGGCTGCTGATCTTAGAGATGAAGAGCAAAAGATTGAAAAAGAACTAAAAGAGCATCAGGCTGATGTGGAAAAAGAAAGAAGCCTTGCCTCAATTAAGGTAACACCTGATGATATAGCTTCAGTGGTTGCTAGTTGGACAGGAATTCCCGTAACTAGACTTACAGAAGAAGAAAGTCAAAAACTGTTACAACTTGAAGATGAACTACACAAAAGAGTAATCGGCCAAGATGAAGCGATTGTCGCAGTCTCACAAGCTGTAAGACGAGCTCACTCAGGTCTAAAAGATCCTAGCCGTCCTGTTGGTTCATTTATCTTCCTAGGACCTACAGGTGTTGGTAAAACAGAGTTAGCAAGAGCTTTGGCCGAGGCAGTTTTTGGTGATGAAGATGCTATGATAAGACTTGATATGTCTGAATATCAAGAACGTCATACAGTATCAAGACTAATTGGTTCACCTCCTGGATATATTGGTTATGACGAAGGAGGTCAGCTCACTGAAGCTGTGCGTCGCAAACCATATTCAGTTATTCTTTTTGACGAAATTGAAAAAGCCCACCCTGATGTATTCAATTCTCTACTTCAGGTACTAGAAGATGGCCAGCTTACAGATGGTAAAGGTCGAAAAGTTGATTTCCGAAACACTATTATCATTATGACTTCAAATGTAGGTGCAAGAGATATTAAAAACCAAGGGACCCTTGGTTTTATGCCAACAGAAGTGAGTGCCTATGAGTCGATGAAAGATAAGGTTATGGATGAGCTGAAAAAGACCTTTAGACCAGAGTTTCTTAATCGAATCGATGAGATTATAGTTTTCCATGCTCTAAATCGAGAGCATATACACAAGATAGTTGATTTAATGATCAACGAGTTAAAAGAGAGACTACTAGAACAAGATATCCATTTAGAAGCTACAGAAGATGCAAAAGAAGTAATTGCCAAAGAAGGGTATGACCCGGATTTTGGTGCAAGACCACTACGCCGTGCAATTCAAAGGCTAATAGAAAATCCTCTAGCAGATGAAATCCTAAAAGGCACATTTAAGGACAGTGACAAAGTGTTAGTTGATGCAAGTGATGGCAAAATTGTTTTTCAAAAGGCTAAAAAGTGAGAAAAGGCACGCTTAGGGCGTGCCTTTTTGCAGGTATTATTTGCTTGCATACCTAAATTAGATATAAGTAGACAAAAGGGAAGGATTGAAGGATTTGCATGGCAAAGGTAAAAACAGTTTATGTATGCCAAGAATGTGGTGCTCAAAGCCCTAAATGGCAAGGGAAATGCAACTCATGTGGTGCATGGAATACTTATGAAGTAAAAGAAGAAGTAAAAACACCATCAGGTTTTGTTCTTGGACAAAACACAAACACACCTCCTGTAGCTATTGTCGATGTAGTGGCCCAACAAGAAGATCGATATGAAACAGGTATTAGCGAACTTGACAGGGTTTTAGGTGGTGGTATAGTACCAGGCTCGATGGTTTTGCTTGCAGGGGAGCCAGGAGTAGGTAAATCGACACTTCTTTTACAATTAGCAAAGGAGTTTTCTGAACGTTGGGGGAAAGTTCTATATATTAGTGGGGAAGAATCCCTACAACAGATTAGACTGCGTGCAAGTAGACTAAGTGCTCTTAATCCTCAAATCTATCTTTTGGCAGAAAATAATGTTTTAAATATGATAGCAGCAATAGATGATTTAGATCCATCGATTGTTATTGTGGATTCAATACAAACTGCATATATGCCTCATTTAGAGGCAGCTCCAGGAAGTATTACTCAGATAAGGGATTCTGCAGCCTATCTAATGCGAGTGGCCAAAGAGAGAAATCTACCAATCTTTTTAGTAGGACATGTAACCAAAACCGGTGCAGTTGCAGGGCCTCAAGTACTTATGCATATGGTTGATGCAGTCCTTAGTTTTACCGGAGACAAACACAGTCTGTATAGGATTCTAAGTGGCGAGAAAAATCGCTTTGGTGCAACTGATGAATTAGGCGTATTTGAAATGAAAAATATAGGCTTAGAAGAAGTAAAAAATCCTGCTAGACTTTTTTTGTCGCAAAGAAAGACCGATGAACCAGGTACAGCCATAGTACCTATTCTTGAGGGCACACGGGTAATATTAGTGGAGATACAAGCTCTTGTCACAAGAGGTTATGGTGGACCACCTAGAAGACAGTTTTCAGGTACAGACAAAAACCGCACATCTATTTTACTTGCTGTGTTGGAGAAACGTCTGGGAATCCCGATTGGTGCAAGCGATGTCTATGTCAACGTAGTTGGTGGGTTAAATGTTACTGAACCTGCTGCAGATATAGGTATTGCCTTAGCAGTTGCCTCAAGTGCTACAGAAGTACCTTTGAAATACACCTGGGCTTTTTTTGGTGAGGTAGGCTTGACAGGAGAGTTACGAGCTATAACTCAACCGGAAAAACGCCTACTAGAGGCAGCAAAGATGGGTTTTAGCCACTGCCTTATACCAAGAGCAAATTTAAAAGCTTTAGATAACGAAGTTTTACTTAAGTTAAAGAACCAGATTGATATAGTTACAGCTGAGAATATCTTTGAAGCATGGGATTATTGCAAGAAGGGGTGATAGTTTGGGCAGCTCTGTTACACCTTGGAGTGATGAGATTTTAGAAGTAATTGGCATGGTAGCACCAGGTTCTGAACTGCATGATGGTTTAGAGAACATCCTAAGGGCACGTACAGGAGCTTTAATAGTGATTGCCGATGAAGAGCAGGAGGTTTTGCCCCTTAAAGACGGTGGTTTTTTTATTGACACCCCATTTACACCTGCTGCTTTGTACGAATTGGCCAAAATGGATGGGGCTATATTACTTAGTTCAGATGCCAAAAGGATTCTTTATGCCAATACACAACTTCATCCAGATCCATCAATACCATCGAGAGAGACCGGTACACGACATAGAACTGCAGAGAGAGTTGCAAAGCAAACAGGAGCATTAGTAATAAGTATTTCTCAAAGGCGAAATGTCATAACTCTTTATAGGCGAGATTGGAAGTATGTTCTAAAAGATGTAAGCGTTATTTTGGCCAAAGCTAATCAAGCAATACAAACACTTGAAAAATATAAAGTTGTGCTATTGCAAAACTTAAATACTTTGACAGCGATGGAATTTGAAAACGCTGCAACAGTTTTAGATGTAGCACTTGTTATCCAAAAAGCTCAGATGGTTGAAAGAATTGCCGATGAAATTGAACGCTATGTTACAGAATTAGGCATAGAGGGTCGCTTAGTTAAGATGCAGCTAGAGGAGTTAATGGCCAATGTGGAAAATGAAGGACTTCTAGTTGTAGAAGACTATATGTTACTTCCAGAGAAGACCAGCAAGGAGATTTGGGAGCAGATCTCTCTTTGGTCATCTGAAGAGCTTTTAGATGTAGGGGCAATTGCTAAGGCCTTAGGATACAGTGGTAGCATGAACTACTTAGAACAGATAGTCTATCCTCGAGGCTATAGAGTATTAAACAAAATCCCCAGATTACCTCAAAATGTTATTACAAACATAGTTAGTACCTTTGAAGAGATGCCAGAGATTGTGGCGGCATCCATAGAAGAACTTGATGATATTGAAGGCATCGGTGAGGTACGTGCTAGAGCTATTCAAGAGGGCTTAAGACGCATCAAGAGTCATGCTTTACTTGAACGGCTTCCATAAAAAAACCCCGTGTAGCTTCTAAAAAGCCCACGGGTTTTTTTTAGGTGAGGCTAAAAACGCCAAGAGCCTCAAGTTTTTTCTTTTCTTTGTCGATTACATCATCGAGATCCAAGCCCAAAGCATCGCTAAGAGCTGCCAAGTAGAAAACTGTTCTCCCCATTTCGTTTTCCACAAATTCGCGACAAGATTCGCAAAGTTCACCTTCTAGATGGCTTTGCATATATTCGCGGAGCTCACTGTAGTTTATATCAGCTGGGAAATCCTGCTTTTGAGCAGAAATCTGGACACAGCCACAGATTGTAACTGCTTTAGCAAGGGCTCGATTAGTTCTTGCAGTTGATTCAGATAATTTTGTCATAATATCTAAAACAGAACGATGCCGAATGAGATATTTGTCAACAAGTTCTTGGAAATCTCGGCCGTCAAAGCTTTCCACGGGTATCATCTCCCTTAGGTCTACCTTAGGCAGGCCTCTTTCTAACCAAATTATAAAAATATAAGATGAAACTGTCAAGCCAGACTAAGAAGGTTGGCAAAAAAGAGGTAAAGCAAATTTCACTTAAACTATTGACAAATTCAAGGGTATTGTGCTAAAATTAATAAATTTCTTGACCGAAGTCTTATTAAAGTTTATAATAATATTAACAAAGAGTGTTTTGAAGGAGGTGTTAACGGTGTTTTCCGTTGGTGATAAAATTGTTTACCCTACTCATGGTGCAGGTGTGATTAAAAACATAAAACAAGAACAAATCCTTGGGGAAACGAAGTCTTATTATGTTCTTTATCTACCTGTAGGTGAGTTGAAACTAATGGTTCCTGTAGATAATGTGGAGGAGTTAGGAATGCGAAAGGTTATTGAGAAGGATGAAGCAAGTGACGTCTTAAATGTTCTTAGACAAGATCAAAGCCGCATGTCTACCAACTGGAACCGCCGTTACAGAGCCAACATGGAAAAGATCAAAACAGGTGATATTTTGGAAGTAGCAACGGTTGCTCGTAATCTCTACTCTAGAGACAGGGAAAAAGGTCTTTCAACGGGGGAAAAGAAAATGTTGGAACAGACCATCCGCATAGTTGTTTCTGAGCTTTCGTTGGCTACAGATACAGATGAAGAAGAAATGAGAGAACTAATACTTGAATGCCTCGAAGAAAATCATGGAGAACAAAATTAAGCACAAATTTAAAACTGAATATCGAAAGGCGGTGAAGGGGTGGCACTGAGAGTTATAGCTCTGGTTGTAGGAATTGTTACAGGTGCCTTCTACGGGTGGGAGAAAGGCACCGTTTTTTTAGGGATAGTGGCTGGTGTGGGTGTTGGAGCCTGTCTTGCACT
>DUTE01000047.1 GCA_012842235.1 Bacillota bacterium | reverse complement strand
AGAGGGTGATAGGATTGATGTTAGTGTAGCATCTATAGGCCTATAGATGCTACACTAACATCAATCCTATCACCCTCTCTAGCAAAGGGAGGAAGCACAGCTGTAACGGTAACTACAGCTATATTACGGCTTCTAAGATCATTTGAATTTATGTTAAGACCAAACTTCTGTAAAGTATTAGCCATAATAGTCGATCCAGCAACAAAACGTGTAGAATCGCCTGTGCCATTTAAGCCAACTACAACACCTAAGCCTGTAAGTACATTTGAACGAACGCCAACAATCGATACTAGCTCCTTAATCCGCGTCTCTGGTTGGTTTACAACAGGCCTAAACTCTACTGCTTCCTGTGCTATGACTGTTCCTGGTAAAAGAGCTAGAAGTAGCAAGATAACAAGTGTCTTCTTCAAAGGCCTGACCTCCTAAAACAGCCACTCTAAAAGCCTAGTCATAAGGCCTGGAGTAGTTTTATTATTTATGGCACCACTGCCTGTTAAATGAATCTCTGCATCGGCTAGAAAAGTAGAAAGTATTGTGTTATTAACAGTTATATCCTCTTCACGAATATAACCTACAATAACAACTTCTTGTTCTTCTCCGTCGATTTTTATCATGCGTCTTCCTTCTATCTTGAGAACCCCATTATCTAAAACCTCGACAACTTTAGCTGTAATACTAGTTTGAAAGCGATTATCTTTTGAAGTAGAACCAGAAGCATTATGTTCTAACTCTCCAGAAGCACTAATAAGCGGGATAAAATTCAATAGGCCACCACCGGGTGCTACAGAGACAGAGCCATCTTTAGATCCACTGCTTTGGGCATTTTGGCTAGCTTCTGTTCTTTCAACAACGATAACTGTAATTAAATCACCTTCTGAAAATTGACGTTTAGAATTACTAAAAAGTGAATAATCACTTGCTTTCCACAAAGAAGCAGCCCCTATAAGAGGAGTAATAAAAAATAAAGCTACCACCAGACAGAATAAGGGTAAACACTTTTTATAAACAGGATCTCTTGGAGACATAAAGTCTCCACCTCCTTAAATCGAAACTAAAAAACCATAGGTTCAAGGGAAAGCTACTAAATCACCATCTTCTGTAACAAAAGCTACAATTTCCATACCACTTTGTTTGTTTTGAACCCGTACTTTTTTGTTAGGAATAGCATCCTCTAGAAGTTCAACTACTACCTCTATATAGATAGCACCTGATTGGTAAGTTAATTTAGTTATATCGCCCTTAAAAAACACTGGGCGGATCTCAACTTGATTTTGCATTAATACATCTCCGCTACGGATAAAGCTTTTCGATTGATAATAGCTAATCTCTTTTGAAGGACTAAAAAAATTATTCGGATTTGTTGAGACCTTTCGTATCTCTTTAATAATACTATCTTCTTCGAGTTGTTCTTTCGGTCTATAGTCCTTAGTAGATATTAAAACTGGACCTTCGTACTCAATAACGACTATAACAATGAGACGCTTTTTTTGCCCACTATCAAGCACTGCATCTACTGGAATTGCTAAGCGACCATAGGCTATATCTCTGATAACACTAAGATCACAGATAACATCTATTGTCTTATCAGGCCAGGGAATTTGTGTAATCTCCTTTTCCGAAGTAAGCAAAAACATAAACCCATCTGGCGTAATATCACTTAGGCGAAAACTTAGCTGTTCTTCAACTTTTCCCCAGAGTAAATCGTAATCTAGGGTTGAAGATTTAGCTTCTATAGCTTGAGTATCTATATTCACTTGAGTGCTTGCACGTAAAATCTCTACTTTATTGGGACCTTCTAGACTCTCTGCTTCAGCAAAATAACCGTTTTTTCTAAAAAGTGTAACTACAAAACTCTTATAAATAGAACGTTTAGTATTTGGACTAGGTGAATACCAAACAACAATATTGCCCCAAGCAGCCTCTTCGTCTGCCTCAACAATTATATCTTTTAGATAGATTTGTTCTTCATAGACAACGGCTTTATCTTTTAATGTAAGAGCAAAAGCCTGAGACGAAAATGCCACAAAGATAATAAAAGCCAAAATATATAGGTAAAGAAGACGGGGTCCATGCCCCGT
>DUTE01000385.1 GCA_012842235.1 Bacillota bacterium | reverse complement strand
GAGGGGCAGCGCAGGATCCCCGTGCAGTATCCTAAAAAGATCGTTGGTCGCAAAGTATATGGCGGACAAAGCACATACATTCCTATGAGAGTGAATCAGGCTGGAGTTATGCCAATCATCTTTGCATCATCAGTATTAGGGTTTCCAATAACCCTTGCTAGGTTTATTCCTGCTCTACAAGGTATAGCAAGATTTTTTGACAAATATTTTTGGGTTTATGCATTGATATATGCTGTTTTGGTTGTTGTTTTCACTTACTTCTATTCTGCAGTAAGCTTTAATACTCAGGATATAAGTGACAATATTAAAAAATATGGTGGATTCATTCCCGGTTATAGACCAGGCCAACCCACAGCACAATATCTAGATAGAGTTTTAGGCCGTGTTACCTTTGCAGGTGCGATTTTCCTTGCTGGTATTGCTGTTATGCCTTTTATTTTGCAGGGTATTACAGGAATTCGCGGGCTAGATTTTGGTGGCACAGGGTTGTTGATTGTTGTTGGTGTAGCTCTTGATACGATCAAACAGATCGAGGCTCATTTGCTCATGCATCAGTATGAGGGCTTCATCAAATAATCAGTAATCTGTTCTAGGGAGTGAAGCCAGATGAGACTGGTAGTATTGGGAGCTCCAGGAGCGGGCAAGGGGACACAAGCGTCTCAACTGGCAGAATACTATAATTGCCCCCATGTCTCAACTGGGGAAACCTTTCGCAAGGCAATACAAAACCAAACTGAGTTAGGTAAAGAGGCCGATCGTCATATATCCCAAGGACGGTTAGTCCCGGATGATATAACAATTGAACTGGTTAAACAAAGAATAGAAGAGCCAGATTGTCAAATTGGTTTTATTCTTGATGGATATCCACGTACTGTGCCACAGGCTGCTGGGTTAGATGAAATACTATCTAAAAAAGGTCTTTCTTTAGACGCAGCTCTCCATCTGGAACTTAGCGAAAAAGAGATCTTCCGCAGACTTGGCAATAGGAGGGTCTGCACTAAATGTGGTGCAAACTATCATCTTGATAGCTTGCCTCCCAAACACCCAGGTAAATGTGATCGTTGTGGGAGTCCACTTGTGCAAAGAGACGATGATCAAATAGATACGATCAAAAAACGTCTAATAGTCTATCACCAACAGACAAGACCTGTTTTAGACTACTATGAAAAACAGAGCAAACTTCTTGTTGTCAATGGTGAAGGTTCTATTTCCTCAGTCTATAATGCGATCATAAATAACCTGGAAACAAGGAGCCTAAGAGCTAATGATTGTCATTAAAAGTTCGCATGAACATCAACTCATGCGACAAGCAGGTCGCATTGTAGCAATAGTCCTTAAAGAGCTAGAAGCAAAGATTAAGCCAGGGATTACAACCAAAGAACTTGATGTAATTGCAGAGACGACTATATTAAAACTAGGTGGTATACCAGCCTTTAAAGGTTATGGTGGGTTTCCTGCAAGTATATGTACATCAGTTAATGAGGAAGTAGTTCATGGTATTCCCGGAAACAGAGTGCTTCAAGAAGGCGATATTATTAGTATCGATGCAGGAGCTTTTTATGAGGGTTACTGTGGCGATGCAGCGCGGACATTTGCAGTAGGAGAAATATCGCCTGTTGCCCAAAAGCTTCTTCAAGTAACTAAAGAAGCTCTAGATATGGGTATAGCGATGGCCAAACCAGGTAACCGCCTCACAGATATCGGGCATGCAATCCAAACCCATGTTGAACTTAATGGCTTTAGTGTTGTTAGACAATTTGTGGGTCATGGTATTGGTAGAAAGATGCACGAAGAACCTCAAGTACCAAACTTTGGTCCGCCTGGACGTGGCCCAAGACTAAAGGCAGGTATGGCCTTGGCAATTGAGCCAATGGTAAATACGGGACATTTCCCTGTTCGGGTTCTAAGTGATAACTGGACTGTTGTTACAGAGGACGGCTCCCTCTCTGCTCATTTTGAGGACACCGTCTTTATTACAGAAGATGGCTATGAGGTGTTAACCTCTCAGGAGGAACAATGATGTTACGGTTATTTCATAATCCAGAAGGCGAAGATGGAGATGGTGACGGTAAATCTATTCCTTTAAGGCCAGGCGATATTGTACAGTCGACAAAAGGCCGGGATAGCGGTACAATATATGTTGTTGTAGCTTTATTACCACCTAGGTATTGTCTAGTTAGTGATGGACACAAAAGGACAATTGCCAACCCGAAAAAGAAGAGCTACCGTCACTTGAAATTACTCGGTCACGCCGATTCTTCCATATTAGAGAATTGGGGAATGAAAGATAGTTTGAGAAACCGCGAGATCAAGAAAACTCTTGAGGAATTCTTGCGTAATTAGGAGGGTGGTTTACAATAATGGCCAATAAGGACGTCCTAGAGGTACAGGGGACAGTGGTCGAGACATTGCCTAATGCTATGTTTCGAGTGGAACTAGAAAATGGGCATGTAGTTCTTGCTCATATTTCCGGTAAGATTCGTATGAATTTTATTAGAATTTTGCCAGGAGATAGAGTGCTTTTAGAACTGACTCCATATGACCTCGATCGCGGCCGCATTGTTTACAGGTTTAAGTAATTCAATAAGGAGGCTTACGAATGAAGGTCAGAGCATCTGTTAAGCCTATCTGTGAAAAGTGCAAAGTTATTCGACGCAGAGGCGTTGTTAGGATTGTTTGCGAAAATCCAAAGCATAAACAGAAACAAGGCTAATAGCGTATCGCATAACAGCGCATAGCTGATGGCTAAAAGCTAAGAGTTTATATTTCAGGATATTTTGAATGAAGTGGAGGTGTTTCCACAATGGCACGTATTGCTGGAGTTGACCTTCCTCGCGATAAGCGGGTCGAAGTAGCTCTAACTTACATCTATGGCATTGGTGATTCTTCTTCAAAGAAGATACTGGCTCAAGCCGGTGTTAACCCTGATACACGCGTTAAAGATTTAACTGAAGATGAGGTCAATAAAATCCGTCGGACTATTGACTCTGGATATAGAGTTGAAGGCGATCTGCGCCGTGAAGTCAACCAAAATATCAAGCGCCTAGTTGATATTGGTTCTTATCGTGGCATTCGTCACCGCAAGGGCTTGCCTGTTCGTGGGCAAAGAAGTAGAACCAATGCCCGTACTAGAAAAGGTCCATCCAAGACAGTTGGTCGTGGGAAATAACCTTGGAAAGGAGGATTGAGCTTTCATGGCAAAAGCCCAGGCTAGAAAGCGCGCCAAAAGACGCGAAAGAAAGCATGTTAGTAATGGTGTAGCACATATCCGCTCCACCTTTAATAATACAATTGTCACCATCGCTGATACTCAAGGAGACGTTGTCTCCTGGTCAAGTGCTGGTAATATGGGTTTTAAGGGTTCTAGAAAAGGAACCCCATTTGCTGCGGGCCTAGCAGCTGAAGTTGCTGCCAAAACTGCTATTGACTCAGGAATGAGAGAGATCGAAGTTTGGGTAAAAGGGCCTGGAGCAGGTAGAGAAGCAGCAATTAGATCTTTACAAGCTGCTGGCTTAGATATCACATCTATTAAGGATGTAACTCCAATTCCTCATAATGGTTGTCGGCCGCCAAAGCGCCGTCGTGTATAAGTTTTTAAGGCAGGAGGTGGAAACAAATTATGGCTCGTTATACTGGACCAAGTTGTAAACTTTGCCGCAGAGAGGGTACTAAACTCTTTTTGAAAGGTGATCGTTGT
>DUTE01000384.1 GCA_012842235.1 Bacillota bacterium | reverse complement strand
TATTATCGTTATCTAATACCCGAGTACCAAGAAGAGATCAAATCTATTCTTTTTCAGCAGATCAAAGATTCAGCTCAAAGTGCCAATAACAGAGCAATGTATCAGCAGGTCTGCCAAAAAATTCTTTTTCTTTACTCACTTGGTGGCGCTAAAATGGCTAAGGAGTTAGTTGAAGAGTTTAGAGAAGAATACAAGAAAAAACCTGCATTTTTAGATGAGTTAAGTAAGATTAGCTTTTGAATGCTTAAAAGAGTCTTTTGCAAGCGATTGAAGATGACAGAATAATCAAGTTCGGGATTTTTATTATAGCTTAGTTTAGTTTTCTACTACATAGTTGATATGTAGGTTAATAAAGGATTAGAAATAAATTCAGGGCAGGTTTAACCTGCCCTGAATTTATTGCCTAGTCGTTTTATTCGAGCGTAATCTCTAAAAGTTTCTCTTCTTCGAGATATTGCCAACTAGTTATAGATTTTTTATCTCTTAGGACTTCACTTGGTGCTTTATCAAGCTTTAAGGTAAGTGTTAGTCCTTCTTCAAGGATGTCTCTAGAAACAGAGACTTTTTCTTTGTCTATAGTTATAGACACACTACCTTCTCTTGAAAGTTTAAGCAGTGTATCACTACCTTCTGATAGGACTCTACCCCCGGCAATGTGGAGACTAACAATTTCTCCTTCTTCTCTAGTAACTGAAGCAGAGCGGCCATCAGTTTCACAATTAAAGGCTTTTTCTGTAAAGAGTGCAATGGTTTCTGTGTTTTTGTAGAGTATCTTTGCAGCTTTATCTTGATAGACGGCTTCATATGTTGCTGTGTCGGCTTTTTTCTGTGGAACTAAGATGGCAATAAAGCTTGCCTCTTTTGCTTTTTCAGTAGTTTCTGCCTTAAAATGCCACTGCTTTGGTTTGTTTGCGTGTCTTTCTTCAGGATCTACAGTGAATTTATTAGTAGCAGATAGTTTAAGGGGCAAAGTAGAATTTATTTCCCCAATGAGTTTTGCTGAACCACCCTCAACTTTGATCTTATTCTCAGTGATTTGAAACTCTTTTCTTGCATGTAGTAGCCACTCAAAACTTGAGTCTCTTGGGGCTTCTAGTTCATCGTAGATGAGAAGGAAGTGTGGTTTGACAAAAAGTATTTGCCTATCATACTGACGGAGTTTACTACCATAGGCTTTGTTAGCATCCCCAAGGGTGTAATCTAGTGCATTTGTAGAGATAAAGTCTTTGATTTCACCTTTGGCAGTAAGAGAGTTTATAGGTTGACCTGTACCATCAACAAGAATAGTAGATTTAGAGATAGTTTGATTTGTCCATTGAGTATGGTGAGGACTACCATAGTAGGGGTAGTAACCTGAAGAGATAATCAAAGGTGTACCAAATGCTTCTATAGTAAAAGCATTTTGATCAGCATGGCTGTGAGAATAAGAACCATAAGGACTCGATTTAAAAAGCACATGGATATTCTCATAACCATCGGCTAGATCTGTGTGCATCGATACCCAACCAACATCTCTAAAAAAGCGGCTTTGGG
>DUTE01000383.1 GCA_012842235.1 Bacillota bacterium | reverse complement strand
GTCACTTATTTCTAACTCTACCTTGACCTAGTTTGTTTTAGCAAATCCTTAAAGTAACAAAAATTGAATTTATCCTTGTTTTGTTTAGGTATTCGATTTGAAACTTCTTAAACCTTTAGCCCCTTTATTAGAAGGGGCTTTTTTGATAGGGTTAAACTTACAATAATAATTTACGTTTTCTATTGAAAACGTAAATAGTAAATATTAAAATGGCGCTAGATTTATTTAGAACAATGAAAAATAAATCTGTTACAGGGCTTACAGGACCTTTTACAAGTTGCATTTTAAAAATTACGTATACTTACTCTTAGAGAGGTGAAAAACTTGTCAAAAGAAAGTATTTACCAATTCATAACCGAAATGTCTACCAAATACCCTTGGTTACCTTATGTTTTCCAAGATCCGAATGTAGCAGGAGCTATAGATTTTAATTACATTTTTGGTAAAGACTCTCTTTCTACCAAAGCCAAAGAGATTTTGGCTAAACAGCTAGTTGAACTCCTCCTAGATTGTTTAGTTGATAATTGTGTAACAGAAAAACTTAGTGAATTTCTTAAAGAAAACCCAAGCCACAAGTATATAGAATACCTAAACAGATATCTACAGCTCTATCTATCAGAATCCTTTTTCGGTAAAAAAAGCTTATACGAGTTTGGTATTCAGTTAACTACCCAAAGTGACAATATTGAAGAAGTTAAATTAGGTATGTTAATCCTTGGAGTCTTTGAAAATGATATTTCCAAACAAATTCTCAAAACTCTAGGCCTTCACAGCGAATTTACATTATATGCTTTAGAAGCTTCCAAAAACTTCAGAAGACATAACACGTTTGTTTTCGAACTAGCACAAAACACATTAGGTTATGGCAAATTACTTTCTCTATTTCTCTTAAACCCAATTACACAAGAACAAATAAAATGGACTTTTGAACAAGGTGCTATCAATGAAGTTAACCCTAATTTAGCGGCGATAATTTGCCTTGAAAAAACCGATATGATTGGTTTTTATAGAGACCTTGTCATGTCCAAAGATAACTTTAGTAGCGTATCATATTTATTTGCTTTCGCACTAGAAAACAGTGATCTAAAAGATTTTTCAATTGGGATAGAATTAGCCACAAAATATATTAGAACCGCTGCTGACTATAGTAGATCATTTATTGACTACGCTGCCCTAATCTTAATTCAAAGAAGTGTTTTACTTGACAACGAAGCAAACTATCCCCAAGAAATTCAAAAACAGTGTCTACTCATAACTAAGCAACCTAGATGGGAAGTAGTTGTAATTAATGAGCTAAATAACCCGTCTTTACCAACTAGTTTAATTGTTGAAGTAATTAATAGTTCAGGCTTCCTGCCGCATTTTAGAAATTTTACCCAATTACTACTCAAAGATCCTTATGATATGGAACTATTAAATTTTTTTCTCGTTATAAACCCTAAACATTATTGGCAAAGTGTTTATTACTATCTTTTAGAACAAATGCCCCTAGGTGTATTAGATGTTGAACCTCAATATCTAAGCGATGATGATCTTGGTGTTGAACATAAACCTGATTTTTGGTTAGTGTATCTCTTAAAAGCAATGAGAAAAGAAAAACATCAAGATGAAGATTTTTACCTCCGTTGTTTAACAGCCCGTTTCCAAGATGTACGAATTGAAGCAGTAGAAGCCCTCAAAGCAATTAAACCAAGTTGGAGTAAAAATGTTGTTTCTACATTAGAAAAATTGTACCCGCTTGAACCACACCCTGAAATCAAAAAAAACATTTTGTCTTTAATTGGTAAAAAGAAAGAGAAAAAGCAGCAATTTGTCGATATCTCGCCAATTCAAATTACACCATCACCGTTTGATATATACCTCTTTGACACATACATTGCCGGTACATCTTTCCATGATCTTAGTGTAATAGATGGAAAAGTTAAAATAGGTGACACTCTTTATCTTCTTCGTAAACCCAATAATCCATATGACAAAAATGCAATTTTGGTAGTAACTGAAATCGGCTACGTACTAGGATATATTCCGAAGGTGAGTAATAAGCTATTAGCTTTAAAGATGGATAACGGAGAAAAGATTTACGCTGTTTTGCTAACTGATGCCTTAAATGATAGATTAGATATTCAGATTATGCAATGTAAAGAAAGACCTGAAACCTAAATTTAGTATTAGGATATAGGTATTAGGCACGATAATCTCTAGATCACATAAACAAATAATAAAAGCACTTACTAGCAAGTTAGTAAGTGCTTTTTGTCGTTTTATATATTAGTCTTCTAACTACAAACCACTGCTAATGTTTGTAGTTGACTCTCAATACTTTTCTAAAATAGTTTCTTTATAGTCTTCCTTAAAAATGTTTTTTCTGTTTAAACTTAAAACATTAACCTTGCTTCTGTTTTAAGCATACCTTAAATACTGATAGATTAATTTAACCGCGGTTAACTTTTTAATCCGATCGGAGGGAAGCTGAGTGAGTAATCTATTTTCCTTGAATGAATTGGCCACTAATGAGTCAGGCGAAATCGCGTATATCCACAAAGATAGCATTATGCGTCACCGCCTTTGGGACCTAGGTTTTACAAAAGGCGCCAAAGTACGTATCCTCTATACCAACCCTTCTGGAAGTCCTCGAGCCTATCTTATTCGCGAAAGTGTTATTGCGTTAAGAAACGAAGACGCCTCATCAATCAAAATCGAACTAGAACAAAATAGAGAGGGAGTTAGAAACGAAGATGGGGTTAACAGTTAACTCTACAGGAACAGCTCTTCTAAAGGAAGATTTAAGCCTTACGTATTTAGAAGAAGATTCTTCTAAAACAGCTGTTGTCGCTTTAGCAGGTAACCCGAACACAGGTAAAAGTACTGTTTTTAACAACCTTACAGGTCTTAAACAGCACACAGGTAATTGGCCAGGTAAAACAGTTGCCATTTCCAAAGGGCAGTATACCTTTAACGATGAAAATTATGTAATTGTTGATCTACCTGGCACCTATTCACTGTTTGCTGACTCGCCTGAAGAAGAGATTGCCCGTGATTTTATCTGTTTTAGTAGACCTGATGTAACTGTTGTAGTAGTAGATGCCACCTGTCTAGAAAGAAATCTCCACCTAGTTTTGCAAATCCTTGAAATAACAACAAAAGTAGTCGTTTGTGTCAACCTAATAGATGAGGCAAAACAGAAAAATATTATTATCGATACAAAAAAACTTGCAGAGTTTCTACAAGTTGAAGTTGTCAGTACAAATGCTCGAAGTGGTGAAGGACTCAAAAAACTCCAAGAAGCTATTTCTAACGTCGCCCTAAGAAAAGAAAAACCAGATACTTGTATTATAAGATATGAAGAAAGTTTGGAAACACATATTACTAAAGCCATAGAGATCCTTGAAAACACTAAAATAGAGTTCTTGAAAAAACGTTGGCTAGCACTAAGAATTTTAGATAGAGACCAATCACTGACAAAAAAACTGGAAAATTATTTCCCGACAGATCAACCAAACCAATTGGAAATATTTTCCGAACAATTATTTAACCAACCTTTAGTAGGTGATTTTAGGGAAAGTATTGTTTTGTCTCTCTACAAACAAGCTGAAATCATTGCCAATACTGTAACCAGCAAAAACTCTCAAGCCAATAAATTGAGATTTAACTTTGATCGCATCGCTCTTTCTAAGTTTTGGGGTATTCCGCTGATGCTTCTTTGCCTAGGTATAGTCTTTTGGCTCACTTTAGTTGGTGCAAACTACCCCTCCCAACTTTTAAGCCAATTGTTTTCCCAGTTGGAAGAGTATTTATTTCTCGGTTTTAATTATCTACCTGTACCACAATTGGTGAAAGAACTCTTTATTCTGGGAATATATCGGACTCTAGCTTGGGTTGTAGCAGTTATGTTACCGCCTATGGCTATTTTCTTTCCTCTTTTTACCTTATTAGAAGATTGGGGTCTTTTACCAAGAATCGCTTTTAATCTCGATCATCTTTTCCAAAAATCTGGTGCCCATGGTAAGCAATCGCTCACTATGTGCATGGGGTTTGGTTGTAATGCAGCTGGGGTAATAGCCGCTCGCATCATTGATTCGCCAAGAGAAAGGCTACTTGCTATCCTTACAAATAATTTTGTCCCCTGTAATGGTCGGTTTCCAACTCTAATCACTATGATCTTGCTTTTTTTCTCTGGTTCAGGGATTTTGGCCTCCTTTAGTGCTTCAATTATCATGCTTCTCTTGATAGTTGGTGCAGTATTTGTCACTCTTATAGTTTCAAAATATTTGTCAAAAACTGTGCTTAAAGGCATTGCCTCTTCTTTTACCTTAGAACTACCACCTTATAGAAAACCTCAAATTGGCAAGATTCTTATACGCTCTCTTCTCGATCGCACATTGTTTGTCTTATCTCGAGCAATTATTGTTGCCGCACCAGCTGGTGCTTTAATTTGGTTCTTAGCTAATTTTGGTGTTAATGGTCAAAGCTATCTTGAGATATTTGCCACCTTTTTGTCTCCCCTTGGCAAATTAATGGGCCTTGATGGAGTGATTTTAGCAGCTTTTTTACTAGGTCTTCCTGCAAATGAAATCGTCCTACCTATCATCTTTATGGCTTATACTTCTCATGGGAGTCTTATTGAGTTTGAATCGTTAACCGCTACCAAATCAATTTTATTAAACAATGGCTGGACTTCACTGACTGCCTTTTGTCTCATGGTTTTTTCACTCAACCATTTTCCTTGTGGCACCACTCTTTTGACCATAAAAAAAGAAACAGGGAGTTGGTACTGGACTTTTCTTAGTTTCCTTATTCCTACAATTATTGGTATTGCTAGTTGTATTTTCGTATCCCAAGTGGCTAGGATTCTATCTTTTTTGTAAGGAGGCCAAAATATGCCTCCTTTTTTTAGCGAATTATTGCTACTGCTTAAATAGCAATGCTAGTATTTTTAGAAAATCACCTGTTTTAATTACCTGCTTTGGCTTTGATAGACTATGATTAGAGAAGCTTATTATTTAACCGTATTTACTCAGCTGAAAAATTTATCCACTCCTGATGATACTTCTCCAAGAAATGGGTAAGGAGTTCTAACCTCTCGACAGTACTTTGGCTTAGATAATGTTCAATCATTTCTGTCTCCACAAAACCTGATTCTAAAGAACCTAATACCTGAAAGAATCGTTCTATTATTTCATGCCTATTATATAAAAATTGACCTGTAGCTTCTCCTAATTTAGTAAGTTTCAGTTTCCCATAGGGCTCATAGATGATAAACCCTAGACACGAAAGCCTTTGCACATTTTTGGTCGCAGAAGCTACACTTACATTTAACTCTTCAGCAAGATCTGTATTACGCATAGTCTCTTCATATCTGGTTTTTCTAAAGATCATCTCTAAGTAATCTTCTAGAGATGGTGATAATGACTCTTCTAAAAGTCTAAGCTGTTCAAATCCTCTAAAAGTTCGAAAAGTCTGGTTCATAAGTCTCCCTCCAGTCTCTACCTATGCTAAAGGGGCTCTAGTTTTTTCCTAAAAAAGCTTCTGATATTTAATATGTAAAACCTTATTTGTCTAATACCAAGTTAAGCATAAAATCACCTTTAGTTAAGATTAACCTCTCTAATGAGACCTTTGCCCGCCAAGAAAGTGGAATTAGGCCTTGAATACTTCATTGTGCGAACTACCAGAGTGGTGCCCTTTCTCATCTCATTAAAAATTCTGTTAGTTTGGCTTTCGTAATTGTTTCCGTCATGTTTTTAAGTAAAGATAACAAAAATTCTGTTAAACTTAGATGCGAGTATAGGATTGCCTTAAATTTTTGAGGATTAGTAGACATAGAGAAGTCAAGAAGTCCTCCTTCGGGTTTTTGTTTTAAACATAAAGCTTATCTCGATTTAAGGACTTCTCTCTTATAAAAAAGCTATTCTAAGTGTAGAGATAAAATTTCCTAATCCATGAAGTAAAATACTAGGAACAATTGAGCCATTAAAAGTTTTTCGTAAAAAACCTAAAAACGATGCACCGATTCTAGTAAAAAAACATTAATAGCTGTGCCTAAAACTAACATTTATTCCCGTTGCAAAAAATAAAAGATTATGCATTAACCCAAAACAAATCGCTTGTAAAATGATGCCAGAATTTATACCGAACTTTGCTCCAAAGCGTTTTGTAAGAAACCCCCGAAAAAACACCTCTTCAGAAACACCATTAGAAATAAAGGATTCAATAAAACACGGTATAATTGCAGCAACTCCTAATCCTATATAGGCATTTGCTGCTAAGTTCTCACTACTATTCATGTTTTTAATAGACTCTGCATCAATTTGGGATTTTTTGCTCCTAGACACAAAACTTATACCTGAGTTTTAGAGAACTCCTCTCTTATTTACTCAATCGGTAACTAAAGTTCTACTTAAAAGACATATAATAGAGATATGGTTTGTTGAAAGAATATCTATTTGATTTTCGCCTATAATATAGCTCCCATAACAACTATTCTAACGAAAGGAGGTATTAACATTGGAAGGAAATATTTTCGTGGTTCTTGCATTAATATTTGCAATTCTCTTTGGATCTACCTTCATTACCATCCAAACTACAAAACAGATTGCTCCTAATGCCACATTAACAATAGGGATGCAGGCTAAAATTCTCGATTGGTCTTTGATATATGATTCAGATAATTTTGCTGATTCACGTTATGTAACCATCAGTGAACCTGGATATTATATCCTTTCTACCGAAGGTAATGCCCCTAAAGGTCAAATAACCATTACAATATATAATTCCTCCGGAAAAACTATTAAATCAATTCATGGGCCCCATCTGAAAAAAGAACAGAAAATTAAACTCTCCCCTGGTAAATATAAAATTGTTGTAACTGCCAAAAACGCCAAACATAATAATTGCCGTATTTATATCAATAGAACACACTAAACTTTAGTAAACCTAAGCTTCTTGTTTCTTTCTTCCTAACCCTCATTAGTCAGTGTTTTAAAAGAAAGCAAACCGCTTTATCCCTTTATTCTTTACAGGATTTACGCTCTAAGATCTCTTCTGATCAATTAACATAATATGTACTGTAACAGTAAACATTTCCAAAGAAATAAAGGGGGTAACTTTATGCCAGAGAGGGCTATGGAAAGAATGCAATGCGAGCAAATTGAGCTTCTTTATAGGCTTCAAGAATATATCACCGACGAAACAAACGATTCCATTTACTACTACCGCCTTGCAGAAATGGCCATGACACCAGAAGATAGGGCTATTATTTTGGGTTTTGCCGAAGATGAAGCTAGGCATGCAGCCAACTTTCAAATACTTTATCGTCTTATTTCTAGGACCATTCCACCTGAACCAGTGATCGTTGAGCCAAATATTACTGATTTTGAAGAGGCTATCAGAATACGAATATTAGCTGAATCAGGTGATTTTCGTAAATATGCTAACGACTATGCAAAATATAATCAACCACCAATATGTGATCTTTTTTATCTAACCTCTGTTAGTGAAGGTCAACATGCTATGAGATTAACACTTTTTTTAGAAAACTAAAAGCGAACGTGGCTTTTTTGTG
>DUTE01000382.1 GCA_012842235.1 Bacillota bacterium | reverse complement strand
TAGTTAGTTATGACACTATTGTCTGTTATTTCATTATTGTTTACTCGATTTTCTGCACCAAGAAATGTATACTAGAAATGTATACTAAGACAATAACCTCGAAGAAACTGAATGATTTTTTGCTCCAGAACGATTTTAACTTAACTTTTGATGGTTTGTTTTTAAGACTCACTACTGATAAGATGGTTTTAGACTTTTGAATTTTTGGGGGGGATATAAATGGCTGTTGCCAAAGTGCTATTGAAGTCTGATTCTAATGTTAAGGAAATACGTGAAGTAAGAAAGCGTGACGGACGAATTGTTCCTTTTGACGCAACTAAAATCACAAGAGCAATTGCTAAAGCCGCGGAGCAAGATGGGATATCCCATGCACAGGAAGTTGCTGTTTTAATGACTGCTGAAGTGATTAGTGTTCTTGATAAGGAGTTCCCCCAATTCACCACACCACACGTAGAAAACATCCAAGACGTAGTTATAAAAGTTTTAAGGGAAAATGGACTAGATAGCTTAGCTGATACTTATCTGAATTATCGTGAAGAAAGAACTAAAGCACGTGCTGAAGGGGCAAATTTACTTAAACAGATAGGTGATATTATTAAAGAATCACCTATTGGTGTTGAAGGAAATGCAAATGTTGGACATAACTTTTCAGCTAAACTCCTACAGATTGCAAGTGCTGCTTCTAAGTGGTACTACGAAAATGAGATGTTGCCTGCAGATATAGTTGCTGCACATAGAGATGGCTATATACACATCCATGACCTTGATAGTTATGGCAAAACATTAAATTGCATGCAGATTCCACTTGATAAACTGCTCGAAACCGGTTTTTCTACTGGGTATGGTTATATTAGGCAACCAAAGCGGATTTCATCTGCTTCTGCTCTAATGTGTATCATTATTCAATCATCGCAAAACGATATGTATGGTGGACAATCTATACCATGGATGGACAAGTCGTTAGCTAAATATGTAAACCCTGAATATGATACTTTGTCTGCAAAAAGCGATTTGACTGCTTCGGAGAAAAAACAAAAAGAAGCTATTGAGCGAGAAGTCTATCAAGCTATGGAAGCTGTTATTCACAATCTAAACACTATGCATTCCCGTGCTGGCTCACAGGTACCTTTTTCGTCAATCAACTTAGGAACAGACACCACTCCTAGAGGCCGTTGTATTACTGAACAGTTCTTACATGCCTTTTACGCAGGACTTGGAAGAGGAGAGACCCCTATCTTTCCTAATGTAGTTTTCCGCCTTAAAGAGGGAATTAACTTTTTACCTGGAGATCCCAACTATGATCTTTACCAGTTAGCCTTGAAAGTAGCCGGACGTAGAATGAACCCCACTTTTTCCTTCATGGATTCTTCAATGAACAAGCCTTTTGGAGATCTTGCAAGTTATATGGGTTGCCGGAGTCGCCTTATCGATAACATCCACGGTGAATCAACTCCAGAGGCTAGAGGTAGTATAGCTCCTGTTTCTATTAACCTTCCCCGATTAGCAATAGAGGCAAACGGCTCGGAAGAGATCTTTTTTGAAAAACTCGATACAATTTTAGGAGTTTGCGAGAAACAATTGTTACACAGGGTAAATGTTCTTAAACAACGTAAAGTTAAGGATATCCCTTTTGTCATTGGTGAGCACCTCTATATGGGTTCTGATAACCTTTCTGATAATGATAGCATCTGGGATGCTATGAAACATGGCTCAATCAACATCGGCTTTATAGGCCTTGCTGAAGCTCTTATACTACTTAAAGGAACACACCACGGTGAGAGTAAAGAGGCTCAAGAATTAGGCCTTAAGATTGTCAGCCATATTCGCAGCTACTGTGATGAGATTACCGAACGTGACCAACTCAATTGCACTTGCTATGCTACACCAGCTGAAGGACTTAGTGGACGTTTTATCGCTATCGATCAAAAAAAGTACGGTATCATTCCTTCTGTTACCGATAAAGATTACTATACTAATTCATTCCATGTACCTGTTGACTATGAGATATCTGCTTTCCAAAAAATTGCCATAGAAGGTCCTTACCACAAGTATTGTAATGCTGGACACATATCCTATGTCGAAGTGGAAGCTCCCTTAGAAAATAACCCGAGAGCTCTTGAAAGTTTACACAGAGCTATGGCCGATGCAGATATGGGTTATGCAGGAGTTAACTTCCCTATTGATGAGTGTGTTGATTGTGCTTACAGTGGCATTATAGAGGACAAATGCCCCGTTTGTGGATCGAACAGAATCAACCGGGTAAGACGTGTTACTGGCTACCTAAGTTACTTGCATCGTTTTACAACTGGTAAAAAAGCAGAATATGAAAATAGGCGTCCTCATAAAAAAACCATTTAAGGAGGGCTTGATTTTTGGAGATCAAACTTCTTGGAGCTTGCTGCTCAGGGAACTGTTCTATTCTAGAAAGAAATCTCCACTCAGCTCTTAAGGAACTTAACCTTAATGTATCTATAGAAAGAATCGATGATTTACCTACAATTATTAATTACGGTTGTCTACAAGTGCCTGGTCTTGTTATCAATGGTAAGCTCATTTCTCAAGGTAATATCCTTACTGTAGAACAACTCAAAGATATACTCACTGAGTTCAGTGTTGTTTGAATTTTAGAGAGGCTCTGAATGAGCCTCTCTTTTTAGAATCTTTAATCTACTAATCAGTGCAGG
>DUTE01000381.1 GCA_012842235.1 Bacillota bacterium | reverse complement strand
TCCTCTTCGCTAAAGAATATTTCGAAAAATTGGTAATTATCTGAAGCAGTATAAGGTAGAGTATATTTCAAGGCATCTTTTACATAAGGGCTATTAGGGTATTCATCAAGTATGCGATCGTAAAGGCTAAAAGCTAAACTATGGTCAAAAACCTTAAGTGCTTCTTCTACTCTTTTGTATAAAACCTCATCTCCAGCTATTTGTTTTACAGCTGTTGCACTCACAACCACCAAAACAAAGATCAAAACAAATCTAACCGGGATTTTAATGGTTTTCAAAGCAAAACACCTTCTTTCCTCGAGATATACTCCTTTAAAAGGGTTCAATCCCACTTTGTTCAAACTGTTTTATCACTTCACTAACATTTTGCAGGTATATCGGCGAAACCCAATAAAGACCAACAGCTGACATAATAAGTGCTAAACCTACGGCTCCTGTACCTACAGCTACACTTAGAGGAATCTCTATTTCTCCATATTTAATAAAATCTACCATGCGGTAAAAGCGCCAGAGAAACAAGGTCTTTCGTTGAAGTTTTTTAGGTTTAGTGAATTTTTGATAATCACTTATCTCAATTGGTGCTAGTTCTTTTTCTAATTCTTTTTTAAATTGTTCCTTAAATTTCTGTTCTGTTAACTCCATAAGAAATTCCCCCTTTCTCTATTTCTTTTCTTAGAATTTTTCTTCCCCGATGGAGCTTGCTCTTTACAGTCCCCTCTGGCCAGTTCATTAAGGTGCTTATCTCTTTGACACTTAAATCTTGATAATAATACAAAATAATTACAGCTCTGTAATCTACAGAAAGCTTTTCAAGTATACCTACCATTGATTCTCTCTGTATTTTGTCTACAGCTACCTCTTCAGCTGAGGAAGATACAGAGAAAAGACTCTTAGGCAAATGCTCTTTGGGGTATACTCTTTTTTTCCAAAACGACCTTAAGCGGTCTCTTGCCAAATTTATCGCAATAGTAACTAAAAAAGCTTCTAAATCTCCATTTTCTTTATAAATCTCAGGTTTTTTGATTATTAACCATATAGCTTCTTGCACAACATCCTCTGCTTCATGGTAGTCTCCAAGCATGAGATATGCTGATTTAAGCATCGTGTTGCCGTATCGACTTACTACTTCAAAAGCTGCATCTTCATCTTTATCCCATATTTTCTTAGCAAGCCAAAGATCATTTCCACCCGCCATTCCCCTACCCCCTCACCCTATTAACGAAAGCTAGCTGTTTTTGGTTGCATTTTTTCAGAAAAAAACTCGAGCCAATGCTATCTAATTGACTCGAGTTTTTCTTTCTAATCTGTGTATTTTTTTCCTTCTTGTTGCAATCTATCAAGAAATCTCTGATACTCTACTTTTCTTCTAGACATCTCTTTGTTCATTTCGCTAGCTGCTTTTAAGGCTGCTTCCTCTGGGGTAGATTTATCCATTAAAACCTCGTGCATAGCAAATTGAACAAATCTTAAAAGCACACCTGAAGTTGGTGCATAAGGGACTGCATAAGACTCATGAACTTGATTATAAAGGGTTTCTCTTACAGCAGGTGAGAGAGACGACATATTTGCTAAAGCTTTCTTGGCAGTTGGCACTTGCATAAACCCTTTAATCTGAGCCATTACCTCTTCAACATAGCGAAGTTGTGTTTCTTCATTGCAAAACCACTTGATAAATTCCCAGCTAGCTTTGGGGTTTTTTGCTGTTTTAGGAATACCAAAGGCACTTGAAGCAGCAAATGTACCGTGGTTAACGGAACCATCTTTTCTCTTAGTACCAGGGATTAACCCAGGTGCCCACTTGCCTTTTAACTCAGGAGCACCGACCTCTAAGTTACTTAATAACCAATAGCCGTCGATAGTCATAAGCCACTCGCCTCTTTTAAACGGTTCAAAACCAGGGCCTGAACGAGGCAGGTTGTGCTTGGTATATAACTCTGTGTATTCTTTAAAACCGGCAATCGATTCTGGTCTATCAAAAGCACTAGTGAAACCATCTTCTCCGTAAAACTGGCCACCATGTTGAGTAACCAACGAGTAGATGCCCCACTCTGGTGCATAGTTTGGGCTACCATAATCAAAGGCCATTTCTTTATTTTTAGCTTTTATCTTGGGTAATATTGTATAGAGTTCAGCCCAAGTATCAGGAATACCTAGTCCCATCTCACTAAGGAGATCAATGCGATATGCTGCAGTCATAACACTAATATTTTGGGGTACTCCAAAGCGTGTGCCCATCCATTTTAGAGGTCCGGTTATAGCATCAAAGAGTTGAGCTTCTAAGGCAATATATTCTTCACCAAAGGTCTCGCGCAAATCTAAAACTGAACCCCTTAGACCGTATTCAAGCATACCACTAGTCCCAGCACTTAAAACATCAGGTGCATCACCAGAAATTAGGGCTAAAAAGACTTTATTACCATCTTCCCAAGAAAGAGGACTCACTCTTACCTCAATTCCGGTTTTGGGGGTAAATTCTCTATCGATCATTCCGGAGACTACTTTAGCCATTTCGTTAGTGAAACCATAGAGCCAAACATCAATAACCTGAGCCATAGCACCTACTGTTATTACTAAAGCAAGGAATGTTACAAGAAATGTCTTCTTCATCAAACCACCTCCAAATATTACCGTACCTAAAATATTTGACCAAATGACCGTTTTACCTTCAGTCAAGCTAAGAGTTGTTCTTGTAAATAATTTCCTGTTTAAACCCTAAGTTTTTCTCAATAAGCAAATCCGCTGTCTTGTAGC
>DUTE01000046.1 GCA_012842235.1 Bacillota bacterium | reverse complement strand
GACATTTACCGCTGGAAAACGTTACATAAAAATAGGAAAGAGAGATTAGTCTCTTTCCTCTATATCCATAAGAGCATAACTAAGAATGCCTGCCATAGTCGAAGCCTTTCGGAATGTTGTAGTAACGGGAGTCCTTTGGGGGTCGGCTTCTTCTTTCTTAGGTGGTGTAAAATAACTTATACCTTTTTCTCTTACACCTTGAGTAATCTCTTCTAATTGAACTAGAGCATACTCTCTTGCCCTTGGCATATGTCTTTGTTTAACAAGTGCAAGCAATACCTCTGGGCAAAGATTCCAAGATGATGCCCACCAGACTGGTTCTACTTCCTTTAAGGGAAGATCTTGTTCGATACAATCGAGAATCTTTATCATTGCTTGATCAAGTACTTCTTGGAACTCTTTAGCTAATTCTTTGTCTTCTAAACCTGAAAGGATATCGTGGCCAAAGGCAACAATTGTTGCTTGATAACTTAGGCTATTACCTACATTAACACTGCCATCAAAAAACTCAGCATAAGGCCACCAGTTTTCAGAGTGAACAGAAAATCTATTTATTAAATGTATTGCTACCTCTTTAGCTAAATCATGATACTTTTTATCTTTAGTTACTTGATAAGTTCTCATCAACGAAGCTCCAGCATAAGCATCACCGTTTAGGACATCATGTTCTTTAGCATTTGGTCTTTTGTAGTAGACACCTTTAACTTCTGGATGTTTCATCTTATCTAAGAATCTTGCAGTACCTAAGAGAATATCTTTGGCTTCTTTTGCATCAGCATAGAGATACAGATAATAAAGAGCGTCTGCACAAGCCCCTATTTCAGCTATATCCTTCGTCTCTTCTTGTTGTGGCAAAATGTAGAAGGGCTGTCCTAGAGCTCCATCACTATGCTGTCTTTTTAAGGCTGATTTTACTAAAGCCCGAGCATATTCCTTATTTTTCTCATCAGCCTTAAAAAGTCGCTGAGAAACCAATAAACTCAAAGCTGCTTCTAAGGTTGTACAAGCACTTGCCATACTACCTAATTCTTCATCTTTTATATCGTAGCCATCATCAGTTTCCACTATCTCTTTAAGAAAATAGTTGTTAAAGACCTCAAATAATTCCTTTGATAAGAGGTTTATTTCTTCTTTCCATTGTTTCACTGTTATTCGCTATATTAAGCTTCTCTCCTTTTTGTCTAACATTGAGACAAATCTTGAGAATAGGTTTGGTGAACATTATCGGTAACGTTTCCCATATCGGAAATAAGGATAAGGATAATAGGCGACAATAGTTAACGCAAGTAGTACACTAGCCCAACTTGGCAACCATAAAAAACTTAAAAAGTAACCTATTAACAAAGTTAAGCCTGCCTGCAACAGAACTTGCCTAGGTATACCTTTGTTGTTTTTATCTCTATTTTTTCTTCTTTTCCACTCTTGAAAGTTAATTATCTTCACTAATCTCACCCCTTTTTACCAAAGGTTGTGCTGTTTTGGCAGGGTGTGTCTATTAAATGATTCGTCTCTAGCCTTCTTTTCGAGCAAAAAGCATCCTTCCCCTGCTTAAAACAGATTCTACCTCAATTTTAATTTATTCTTTACATTTTTGCAAAAAAAGCAGTAATACTAACCCTATCTAACTAGTCT
>DUTE01000380.1 GCA_012842235.1 Bacillota bacterium | reverse complement strand
GGCTCTCTTATTCCTAAAGCAAAACTTCATAGCATAGAGCCCTTTCCCTAGTGATGCAGCAAATTCTGTAGCCTCTTCCATTTCTTCTCTTGTACCATCTAATATACCTATTCCGCTTAAGTTTATTAATGGATGTATTACATCAATTTCAGGAAGTAATGCTGCTGCATGAACTGCTTTTGTTGCATGTGTTGATATTCCTATAGCCCTAATATAGCCTTTGGATTTTGCTTCAACAAGATAGTCTAAAGCCCTTCTATGGCCTTTTAATGTAAGGCCAGACTCCTGCTCATGTAACATAAAAATATCTACTACGTCACGTTGTAGTTTTTTTCTAGCTTCCTCAACTGCTTTCTTCATTTCATCATAATCTACTGCATATGATTTGGAAACTATAATAGTCTCTCTTTCAAAATCTTCTAAAGCTAAGCGTATGTGTTCATATGTTCCATAAAGTTGTGCTGTATCAATAAAATTGACCCCTTGCTCTAAAGCGTAGCGAATTACTTTCCCGCCTTCTTCAGGTGAAAGATTTGCTTGCAAGGGGCCAATTGTTAAAGCACCAAAACATAGTCGAGAAACTTCTATACCTGTATTACCTAGTTTGCGATATTCCAACCCAATGCACTACTTGTAGTGCATTCACCACCTTCCAATACTCTACAAACTACTGCTTAATTGATTAAAACTGAGTTTGGTCTTTGTCTTATCTGACTCATATTCATCTAAAACTACAACTTTTATCCATTGTTTCCTTGCAGGCAATTCTTCTCCTTTAAGGCCTTCTATTGAAATATCACCTTTTTCTTGGATTATCTCTATAGCTTGCTCTTTTGTCTTGCCAGCAATTGTCTGTGCCACCTCTTGGGGGGTTAGAGTAGGATAAAGATCCATTCCTAAAGATATTCGAAATGCGTCATCTTGTAAGACAGCATCATATATCCTGATAGAATTATTAACTAAAGAATATTGGGACATACCAATATCTTTGAGTACCAACTCTGCTTGACGTTTTATCTCTTCTTGTGAGACTTTGTTAATTGAGACAATTTGCGATGCTGTGGCAGTAACTGTAGGTGAAAAAGAGTCTACTTTATTATCGACGATAACCTCTGGCTCTGTTCTTTGTTCTGAACTATCTACAAGATATTCGTAAGGCTTTGCTTTAATAGCTTCTTGTAATAATAAGTCAATTGCACCTTGTTTAGCTTTTTCAATATCAGATGCTGTAACAACTGGTCTCTTTTCACTCTTACCTCCAGAAATTGGTTTTATGTTTCTTACAGTGATATTAGGAAAATCCCCAACAAGGGTTGTAAGTTCACCTGCTTGAGCATTGTATTCTTCTCCTAATTCTAAAGCCTCGACAAATGCTAATGCTTGTCCTGATGTTTGGCTTGAACGGACATCTAGGACATAAACTACCTCTGCACCTGGTATCAGTACATCTTGTGTAACAAGGTAAATCTTACCGTCTTTGGCTTTAATCTTAGTATCTTTATAAAGTTTAAGTTGTTTTTGTCCTTGATTAAAAAGAACAACTTCACCACTAGCCCGTTGTGTTCCAACGATCTTACTACCTGTTGCTGGTACCGAAAAGACCTTCTTTAATTCAACAATCTCTTTTTCTGTATTAAGACTAGAAAGAGGGATTGTAATCTCTGTGTCAGTAGTTGCTAGACGCGGATAAACCATTACTGTTACTTTTGGTAAAAACCAATAACGAAGTCCCCACTGCAACACAAATAAAACAACAAAGATAACACTAGCTGCTACAACTGTCTTCTTTGCCCATAGAGCCATTGAACCATTTGGTTCTTTTTTATCCTCATCTATCTGTTTAACTTTCATCTTAGGGGATTTAGTTTTTTTTATCTCTTCGCCTACATTGATACCAGGGACGCTAAGGAAGGCTTCTACAGAATCTGCTGTGGTAAGTCTTAGTTTCTCTGCTAGTTCTTTAATCTCTTCATTGCGAGTAAGAAGAACAAGCATTTTGTTTTCTTTTCTACTGTAATGTGCTAAAAGCCTCAAATTGTCCTCATTAAAAAGGGATAGTGCTTCTTGGGATATGCGAAGAAATACAAGACTTTCTACTGTATTCTGTAACTTATGAACAATGGAAGAAACTGTCTCCTCAGAACCAATCTCATATAGATGGTACCCTTGCACTGCCCTCTGCCCTCCCTAGCTATTTTTTTATATAGCCACGAACAAGTTCCTCAACAAGAGCGTCTCTTGTAACACTCCGAATTAAGGTGCGAGCATTGTTGTGACTAGTAATATAAGTGGGATCTCCACTCATCAAATAGCCTACAATTTGACTCACAGGATCATAGCCTTTTTCTTCTAAGGCTTTATAAACTTCATGAATTATTTCACTAGTGCCGTTTTTTAGCTCTTCTGCTGAAAAACGCATAGTGCGGTCTGAAGCGTCAGACATGGTTCTCACCTTCCCTGGCAATATTACGCTTTACAATTTCGCTTTCTTGCTTAGAACTCCTTTTTAGGGCAAAGGCAGATAAATAAGTGCCTATTGATAATCATACCCTAAAGGTTCTATCATAAACCAGTTTTAAGAGCCATCCTAACTTATTAGCTCTTCCAACTGAAAATTCTAAACCGATGTTTACTACAATTAAAATAATACTCCCTATATATAGTATATCATGTTACCGTTAGATTTTTAACGTTCACTTTCGCCAACAATTTAACACTAGACTCGGTTTTCAAAAGCCTGCTAATTTTTTTAGACACAAAACCTATATCCCATTTAAACTTCTTCTAGTACCAATCCTTGTAAATTTTAAACGTTTTTATTATGCCACTAAAAGCCAAGCCGGTATATTATCCTTTCTATATCATGTGCCAAAAATCCCCACTTTAAGCACTTTTGTTCAAAACCTTTTAAACCTTTGCCTTTTTACATAAACTTTTTTGCTAAAGCTACTAAAAGAGATAGAACCACACTAACTAACAACATACTAGTAAGTGGCATAAAGATACGCACATTTTCTTTCTCGATCTTTATATCCCCCGGCAAATTACCAAACCAGCTAAAAACATCTGAATTTCCCATCAAAAGTAGACCAAAGAGAATGAGGATAAAACCTATCATCAAAAAAATCCTGCCTATCTCTTGCATCAAACTCTCCTCTCTCTTTTATTTTACTTTGTTAAAGATATGTATAGTCTAAACTTATAGATAAGACTAAATGTTCCTTTGCAAAAAAGAGGCGGGTACCCGCCTC
>DUTE01000379.1 GCA_012842235.1 Bacillota bacterium | reverse complement strand
TTTTTGCTTGCGCAAATCTGCATTTACAATCAAAGAGGGGAAGAAGCTATTATTTTCGCAGTAAAGTCTTTTATAAGTTCGAAACCTGGAAATAGTTTATTATATCCATTTAAGGATCACAGTAAACCAGCAAATCATTTTTTAAGACGCAGCAAACTTTCTTTTCCTGTGCTAATCGGCTATCAATTATATTGATGATCAACAAGGAAGTTGAGGTTAAAAATAGAAATACAATACTGATAAGCTTTTTATAAATACCAAAGCCTTCTAGATGATAGAGAAATTTGCCCTAAGCCCCACATCTAAACCATACCACTATTTTCCTGTGTCAAGTGTCAGGATAATTAGTGTAAATTCTTATAAAAAATCACCTTAGCTACTTCATGTAGTCTTTGCACAAAAAACTAGTCAAATTATCTTTAAGTTCGACTCAAATTCATCAAAGGTAAATAAAATATGCAAACACCTTTCAATTTGTCTTACTACCTAGATAAACGTCACGTCGTTAAAAACAAAGATACTTTTTTCCGAAATAATAAAAGGAAAGCTGTACTAGAGTTATTAAAGAAAGGTGCGAATAGGTTTGAATACTTATGATATAAACGAAGAAGAATGCACTAAGAAGATAGTTCCTGAATCAGTATATTCTTTACGCCATGTACTAAAACAAATGTCAAAAAAGGTTTTGTATCAACTTGCAAAAGTTCAAGATATAGAAGGACGTTCAAAAATGAATAAGGCCAAGCTTATAGACGCTTTATATGAAGTACTTTTAAACCAAGAAAATTTTGACATGCTACTTATCAATGCTACTCCTTTTGAACGAGAAGTACTCGATTTATTACAAAAAGAACAGTATGTGCTCTTACAAGAAAAGTACCTCTACTCTTGTGAGCATTTTTTTACCACAGGCTACATTTATTTACTTATAGAGAATAACCAGTATATATTAACCATGCCATACGAAATAAAACAAATGTATCAAAACACAAAAAAACCAGAGTTTGAGCAACAGTACAAAGAATATATTTTATTAGCTAAATACTTAACAGCAGCAGCTAACCTCTATGGTGCAATTTCGACAAAAAAATTCCTTGAGATCTACAATTCTCAAAATGTTTCCCAGCTTACTTTCAAAGAGTTTTATAATAAAAGTATGATACTACAAATAAAACCTCAATTGTTTTATGTTTTCCCAGATATCATTGTCAGTGAATACTTTCTACACGAAGAAGACGAGCTCTTAGAACTATTTACCGAAACAGCTAATAAACCTTACTATATTCCCCCTAAAGAAAAGTTCTTAAAATATGTCGATAGTTTTTATATTGAAATGACACCTCAACTTAAAGCACTCAAATCGTTTATATTAAGTTCAATTTGCAAAGATAAAGAACTTGTCGATGTACTTATCGAGGATCTTTGGCTACAGTTTTCTATAGATGCCGAACTAGAAACCATTCTCGATGAATTTGAAAGAAGAGATATTGACATCAAAGAAAAGCATTTTATAAAACTTGTTACTCTTCTAACTGAGGCTCATAATAATACTCGACAATGGTATAATCGTGGTCATACCCCAGCTGAATTATTCAAGCTGTACAGTAGCCAAATAGTACCTCTTTCAAAATCAAATAGTAGTTACCCTCAAAACCGCCCTAGAAAAATTGGACGTAATGATCCCTGCATTTGTGGTAGTGGGAAAAAATACAAGCATTGTTGTGGTAAATAGCTGTCTTAGAGCAACTTTGATTAGTCAAGGTTGCTTTCTTTACTACAACGCACACCTATTATGAATCTAAACACATTGCGTATCTTTTGTAGCTCTATAAATTTTAACTTGCCACTTACATAGATTGCCAATACTCAAAGGCTAGAAAGCTTCCGTTTAGTAACTTAACCCTTAAGCTTTTTATATAAAATAAAAAAATACTCCTCACATAGAACCCTTATTAGTTCTCTGTGAGGAGTATTTGCTTCTAAGACTTGTATCGTTGTACTGTTATTTAATATAGTCAAAAACCCAAATTCTCTAGTGACCATTAATAGTTAGTCAAACCACGCTAGAAAACAAACACATTGGTAAAAAGAACCCTAAAAAGACTAGTTTCAAAAAAAGACTTAAAATGGTATGTTCATTTTTTCTGCCTTGGTTCAGCTTCTAGATTAATTAGCTTTACTTAAGATCCAAGGTACAAGACCAGCAGTTGTTGAATAGAGAAAGAAACAAGTGTCTAAGGCAGTTAGAACCTCTTCTTTACTACCTAATCTATAACCATTAAAATTAATGGGTTCTAGTTCACCGAAATCAGGTAAGCTATTTATAGCTTGAAAGACCTCTTTTACCTTAGGGTTTGCTTTATTTAGTTTTTCTAGATATATTTCGGCCTTTTTGTAATCATCTAATTTATAATAGAGTGCAACTATAGGCAATAACATTTGTACACTCTGCTCTTCTTCATATTTTTTATAAAGGTTAATTGTATTCTTTTCATCTTCAAACAAGGCATAGAGACTTAGGAGTAGATATCTTACTCCTAAATTATCATTCTCTGATAAAACCAATAGGTTTTCGCATTCAGCAATTGCCTTTTTATATTTTCCCTGCTTGATTAATAGGTCTGCATAGCTATATTTCAACCTCATATATGGTCTTGTACCAACAATCCCCCAAAAGTGGCCGATATTTTCATCAACAAAGACACCTTCGTCTTTTAAATGCTTTTCCGCTTTCTTCAATAACTTTTCATATTTCCTTTTTGCGTCTTCACCGTCTTCTGCTGTCAACTGTATCATTAAAATCTCTGCATCAAGGCAATTTTTATCTATTTTAAGAGCTTTTTTGCAGTATTTCAAGGCATCTTCTTCATTATCAGTATTATAAGCCAATTCAAGATATTCCCATGGGTCGTTTTGCTTTTTTGGCAAGCTACTAGTATTAGCTTTTAGCACAAATTCATTTAAAAGCTTTTCGAGCTCTTTTTCATCCTCGATATCTTTACCACGTATATAGTTCTCAAATTCTCTAAAAAACTTTTCTGTTTCCCGGCTCATAATTGGCCTCCTATCTTTTTTGCCTATAAAGCAAAGTAAGTTATTTGATAACACCTCATTTATCTACATTAGCCTAAAACTACTTGAATTTTCTAAAACACGTAATGAAGAAGATCAAGTCTAATGGCCATAAACAAGGCTCTCTGAGATTTGAACCCCCGCCAGGCAAAAATGCATAAGCATTTTGGCATGGCGATTAAATACTCACTTCTAGGCACTAGCGAACTGTTTATCATCAATGCATTTAATTACAAATTAAAAGTAGTCGTTTGGTGAATAAAGCATATGCAACTTGCACTTTCTTATCGAATAGTAGATTATTCCCTGTTTTGAGTCTAGTCTTCTTTCCTTCATCAAACCCCCTTCTATAAGTGAAATCTAGTTGTTTTTCCTCTGCTAGTTTTTGCTTTCATTATTGCTAATTACAATATGAATAAGCAAATAGCCTGAAAAAAGGTTTTCAGGAATGTTAATCAGTAGGTTTTTGCCGTTTTGTGTATAATCAGGGCTTCTTTCACCTACGAATTCTGGCGAATACAATTTCACAGCTTTTATGTCTTTGGCTTCTGTCATATTTATCTGAACCGGGAATGCTTTAAGCTTTTTGGCACCCTCTAAAAACTGGGGAATTGTATCGGTTTTAAAAACCTTACAGTCTTCTTCTGGTAGCATATCTATAGTATTAACAAGATGAACTACATAATCTCCATTTACTTTATAAATTGTCCCGATGACATCTTCACCTGCTAAAACAGTAAGATGTTTTTGGTTAACGAGTAACGACAATAACGCTCCGCCATTTTCTCTTAAGCTTGGAAGTACTGAGGCATAAGCATCTGTCTCTTTTGCTTGAGGCCAAATAGCTGGCTGGAAATCATTGTTGCCAATATCACATGGTAACCAGATTATTTCTCCCTGCTCTATCTTCTCAGACACACCTAATATCTCTCCATTTTCACCAAGTAGAATAGGCTCTGAACCGTTTGGAATAACGCAACCGTCAGAAGTTACGTTGTTAAACCTGTAAGACTTGCCTTGGTAATTTATCTCTGCTTTTCCGTGATACACTTCTTCATTTAGTCGTGCTGTTAAACCAAGAGCAGAAACTGCTTCATTTATGGATCGTTTCTGAATATCAGGCTTTTTGGTGCCAAATTCACCTATTATTACTAATTTACCTCCAAGACGCACATACTGTGCAAGCTTTTCTAGCTCATCTTCACCAACCATTATTATATAGGGTGCGATTATAACTTCATGTTTACTCAGCTCTTCGATACTATCGCGGCAAAATACCATATCACTCGTTAAACCTGAAACATACGCAGCTTCCATATATGACATAAACGGTTTCATATATTTCTGAGGAGCATTAGGGGAAGTGTAGTCTCTGGTCATTTCCGAAAAATAAAAGGCAAGATCACTGATTTTCAAAGGATTGTTGTATAAAGCAGCATGTTTCTTTTCAAAGGCTCTATATGGTTTATCGGAAAGGGTATTAGAATGCATCGTTCCTGTATAAAGCTGACCCCATGAACGTGCAAGTGCCCAAGCACAATAGGTACTATCCTCAGTTGCAGGATAGAAAAGTGCCATGGAGGGAACACCTCTACGAGAGGCTAAAGCATAACGATGTACAGCCTCAATTGCAAAACAAACATACGAATACTTAATAAGCCCGCAGCACTCTTGGAAAATATAATTCCATAATTCACTTGCACTTTCAAAACCATAGCAGGTAGTATCAAACGGGAGTACTTCTGCACAGTAGGCGGGTCTTAAAGGATGAAAATCTAATTCCTTATAAAATGCATCTAGTTTTCTATGAAAATCCCCACTACTCTTCTTTTTAAATCGTTTCCAAGCAATATATACGGGATCATTATAGTTTTCATAGAACGAGGACCAGTTTTCTGGATCTAGAAGATGATAGCCTGTTTCTTTGTAAAATAATTCGCGGCAGTATTGGCATGTGCAGGCATTACCGGCACCAAACCATTGAACATCATCATTCATGATTCCATCGATGTTAGCCTTCTTGATAATTCTCTCTAAGTGTTCTGTATAAGCCTTAAAAAAAGATGGATGATTAAAGCAGTGAGCATTACCGCCATAATGTTTGAAAACCCAGTGGACATCTTTTCCTTCTGTGTGTATATAGGAATTAAGACAGATTTCTCCAGTGCTGCCATCAATTTGGCCGAAATCGTCCATATGCGAACCGCCTAATACAGGATTAGCTTGGGATGTTTCTAAAAAATTTTTAAATCCTTTATCTGCAAAGCTGCTTGATAAATACGATTGCTTCATGGCATCATTATCTATTCTATAAGTTAAATGAGTGCTATGATGTTCAATAACTTTGATTCCATATGCGTGAAAAGCTTTTGTAATCTTAGCGATAGTATCCTCTATATCGTCCCAATAGGCCCAATAAGAGAACCTAAAGTGTGTCCCAAATAGTATGGCAGTTGTATTACCTGCATCATAAAAGTTTTTGGCAGCATTCAAAAAATCTTTTTCTTCCCAATTATAAATGACATCTGAACCATACCAAAACCAACCAAAACGTTCTTCCCAGGGGGTAGCAAGAGAATTGTTCATCAGTGATCCTCCTTACTCTAATCGTTTGCACATTGCTTTACAAAAGTGTCTCATAACTTAGCAGATATGCCTACTGAAGATCTATATAGTTTAAGTAGACCCTCTACACCACTTCGTAAATTAATAACTATTTAACCTGATCTTAAGGCACAGAGATAGAATCGATTGTTTTCAAACCAACTAGATCGAGCTTTTTTCAGTAATAGCTGATTCTAGTCAAGTGATCACTTAATTATTACCTTTTGACAATCTACTTCCTTGGTAGGTATCTCTCACAGCTAGTTCTCTGTCTATTCCAGATAATACTCTCAGCTTATCTAAGCTCCACTTAGGTGCTTCTAATAGATGCTTAGCCCCATCTCCTGTTACTCGATGAATTACTACCGAAGGTGGAAGAATCTCTAGTGCATCACAGACAATGCTAATATATTGCTCTCTGCTTAATAATGGGAAGGGATGGTTGCGATAATACTCATAAAGATCGGTACCTTTAAGAATATGTAACAAATGAAGTTTGACTCCCCATACTCCTAAGTTCCCGATAAATCTGACAGTCTCTAACATATCATCAACGCTTTCCCCAGGAAGCCCGAAAATAAGGTGTGCTACAACCTTAATGTTTTTCTCTTTTAACCTATCTACCGCATCAATAAAACACTTAAGGTCGTATCCTCTGCGAATAAAGTTAGCAGACCTCTTATGAATGGTCTGCAGACCTAGTTCAACCCACAAATAGTTGTTTTCCCCAATCTTGCCAAGTAGATCTATAACTTTAGGTGGCAGACAGTCTGCTCTAGTAGCAATTGCAAGCCCTACAATATCCGTTGCTGAAAGAGCTTCTAAATATAACTCTTGTAATTTATCGACAGGAGCGTAAGTATTGGTGAAATTTTGGAAATAAGCTATATACTTACCTGAAGGCCACTTTTTAGATAACATAATCTTTTGCTGAGCAATTTGCTCAGTTATATTTAAATTCCTTCTCCCGGCAAACTCTCCTGCACCTAGTTCACTACAAAAAATGCATCCTTTATCACTTATTTGACCATCTCGGTTTGGACAGGTAAACCCTCCATCAAGAGAGAGTTTAATAATCTTTTGTCCAAACGTATGCTTCATTTCATAGTCTAAGGTATGGTACCTTTTATCATTCCACTTCACACCATCACTCCTATTATATTATTAAAACAGACAAACCAAATTGTAGTTGTAGAGAGAATGATATTCTAAGCTATTTGCGATATGATAACTAGAATCCCTGCTTAGAAACTCTAGAACTTATCATTTTTCTTGTACTGCCAACAGTTAATACCTATTTTCCTCGTTAGGGGTATTTATTTTGACCTCAATTTATAATTATCATGTTTGGAAAATGAAGTTGAACAAGTCCAAAAAATTGTAATTGCAAATTGAACTAGTTCTTAATGCAGACAATGCAATCACTCTTTCTCATCCCCCTTAGGTTGCTATTACTTTGGGGGAAGATGATCTTGTGATTGCATCGTCTTTTTTTGGCGATAATATTCTAATGTTTTCGTTGCCTTTGTTAAACGCTATCATATCAACATCTTGAAGATAGCAGACTTCAGATGTCTCGCCTACCCTGCCTCTTAATTAATAGAGCAAGACAATTTTAATTTTAAACATCTAGCAATTCATCTAAAGATCTCCTTAAATGTTCGTTGATAACGTTTCAAAAAGATAATAAGTTGACAATTACGATTGCAGCACACTCTTACCTTTGTCTCTCAATATCCATTCTTTTAAGTAACACTACCATTAGCTATTTGAGTAACCTGGATTTTTAAATAAGAAACTAAAGTAAATGTTCTAAGGTCAAATATCTTCTGATGCATACTACACAAAGTAAGTCCAGTAAAACCACAACAGCATCCAACAAATCATATAACTTACTGGCTTTCATTTAGCGATAGATGGTTTTCCTATACTACCTTCTTCTTTAGTCGGCATAAAAACATTCAAAACTATCCCTTCTGAACTAAAAAAGTCTATTAAGCTTAGCTTTACCAACTAAAATTTAGAGTCTAGAGTGAAAACTGTTTCTATATCCTTGGTTTTAGGGATAGTAAAATAAATCGGTTCTGTAATAACAACACCACTAACTGTAGAAATAGCTGCTACCAATACCTTAGCACTACCGGGATACTTGCTTTGATAGGTTTTTCCTTCATTTATAATTGCACGATCTATTTCATTACCTATTACTGTAGCATTAAAGTCGTAGGTTGTTAGCTGGCGCTTTGGTGCTTTAAAATCCACTATAATCTCAAACTCGTCACGATTTCCAAAAGGATTTTTACCCCCAGTAACAGGAGAAAAAGTCTTAGTCTTTATGCGATCACCTTCAAAGGTCATTGAGCGAATATATCCTTCTCCATTGCAATACGGAATGCTACCTTGATAGTGTTTGTTGTTGTTATAATAAGACAGTGGCTTTAGTTGAACAAACTGATAGTCAGAAAGAATTTCATAAAATAGACGACCGCCAATCTCTCTTTTGACTTTGTCACTACCGTTGTTATGTCCACACAAAAGCATTTTTACATTCTCATTAGGAACTACAATTTCGTTAAAGATTTCTTTAGCACGAGAGTTTTGATCATATATACCAGATGCCGAAAGATATTGGTGTGTACAGATGATAGCATTACGATGTCTATAGCACTGAAGTATTTGATTTGCCCAGGCAATAGTCTCGGGTGTTCCCTCTACACCGTAGCCTAAATACAAAACAAGGAGATCGTTATTGTCGATTGTCACAAGATCATAATGGCAAGCATTGTTATTTAAACCACCACCATAGTAAGGTTTATTGCGGTAACGATCAGCACCAAAATACTCCCCAAAAAGGCTGTAATCAACAGAAGGAAAGTTACCTGTATCATGGTTTCCTGTCACTACACCACTAGGTACACCTATGCTTTCTGCATAATTTAATGCTTTATTTGCTATCTCCCATTGATGCTTTGCCAAGGGACTACTAGGTGAATTATTAACTAAATCCCCTGTATTGATGAGATACCCCACATTCCCTTTTAAATATTCACTAGCTGCGTATTGATATATCTTATAGTAAAATTCGTTTAGATCCTGAAACTCGGTGTAATACTGAGGATCTGTAACCCATAAAAGAGTATTGCTTCCGTTAGTAACATAATCTGTTATTGCTATAACACGGATAATGCCATTTTGAGCATAATTTTCGAGATCGACCTCAGCCAACAGGTTTACCTTGCCAATACCTGTAGCTAAGGTATCCCAATTTGAGGTCTGAGGATTAAACACTTTTAAGGCGATCCGTTCTCCCTCTAGTGTTGAACCTTGATAGCTTAAATTTACTTTTTCGGCATTAACATTATTTACATCTACATCGAAGGCGTGATAGGGCATTGTTGATGTAGTTCTTGTAGTTACAGCAAAAACAGGGTCTGCTAGCGAAAAAGCCTGTTTTGATTTAGATAGACAAAAACCATCAAAAATACCGGAATAAGAGGCATACTCAAGCAGATCTGCTTCATAGAAGGCTACCTCATAGCTTTCGTTACCTTCAACCATAAGAGAAAAACTTCCATCGTTACTAGCAGACATCTTGTAAATTGGTGCAGCTTTTTCAATAATATTTAAATACAGACTTTGATAAATTGTATTATCAGCATTGTCGCTTGCTTCAAAAATTAACGAATGTACACCTGGTTCAAGGTCCGTTAACTGATATCTTACTTTTTTATCGTTGCTTATTTCTTTACCTTCCAAACGGGTGAGATGTGTTTTAATACCTGAGACTTCATCAGTAAAGGTCGCTTCTAAAATGAAACCATTTTCAACATTTTGCTGATTTACTAGATTAGTAGTCACAATTGGCAAAGAATTATCTATAATCAATTCTTTTCTCCAGACACAGGTATCACTAGCGAAAATTTCCATCGTATGTAAACCATCTTTGAAAGTTGAGGTATCTAGTACAAAGATTGCTTCTGAATCAGGTCTTTGATAATTCAAGAGGAACTCCACTTTATAGGGTATATCAAAGCGTCCCTTATCCACCGAATTGATAATGGTTTGATCAGTAGTATTGCCTGCCCAAGTGTCATAACTACCCCAGCCATCACCGACCCAAAACATCTCATCCTTCTTAAAAGGATAAGGCTCGTAACGTGTTACTACTTTTTCTGTTGAACCAACTGCTTTAGCTTTATAAGAGACAAACCCATCTGGTGTGACCACTCGGCCATCTGGTAAAACAAAACGTATATTACTAAGTAGAAAGTCATCTTTTGTTTTTCCTTGATTACCTGTTCCTTGTCCATGTGGTTTTCTTTCATTATAAACTCCATCACCATAGAAACCACCAATAAGAACTGCGACTGTATTTTCACCATCTTTAAATTTGCTAGCTCTTAGACCAACTCCAATGGAACCATCACTTGGTAATCTGCCTATGAGTTTACCATTAAGAATAACCTTGTTGGCAGCATTTGAAGCGCTATCAGTCTTAATATCTCTGCCGTCAAGACCATCGCCACCCTTATAGAAAAAAAGGATCTCAGGCTTAGATTTCTCATCAGGATAAACCGTCTGTCCATCTACCTTTAGTGTAAAGTTATCATCTGCTTTACCACTTACATATACCTTAAAAACACCTGAAATCGATGCCTTCTCAGCTAGATTACAATTATAGCCCTCTGCTGTAAATGAACTAGCTGCAGCAAGCGAAGCAATTAGTGAGGTAGCAACGAAAAAGTAAAAAGCAAACCACAACAACGATTTTATCTTTTTTAACTGATCCATTCTTTAATCCCCCATCATTTTAGTATTTTCCCTTGTAAGTTAGCTCGTTGTATTTATTAGAAAAAGTTGGTTTTGATACTATTAGCTTTTTACATTGCCTTTCTGTACTCTTTGTCAAAATGTTTTACAACTTAGCGTTTGTATAAACTATGACCACAACATTGAACTGCACAGCGTATAACAACATCCAATCCTCTGACAATGTCATCTAAAGCCATACTAGGCATGTTTTTTTTGTTAATGACCTGTTCAGGTATGAAAGGAATATGAATAAAACCGCCAAGTATTTTCGGGTTCTTTGTATCTATATAATGCATAAGTCCATAGAAAAGTTGATTACAAACAAAAGTTCCTGCTGTATTTGAGACAGAAGCAGGGATTTTGGCATTCTGTATTTCTTGTACTATCTTCTTTATAGGTAGATTGGCAAAATAAGCCACAGGTCCATCGACAACTATAGGTTTATCGACAGGTTGATTTCCTGCATTATCTTTACTAACTGCATCATTAGTATTAATTGCTACCCTCTCTACAGTTATTGCCGAACGTCCTCCCGCTTGCCCTACGCAAATTACAATATCTGGATGCACCTTTTCTATTATTGCAATTAACTCGTTAATAGACTTACCAAAAACTGTGGGTATTTGAACCTTAATTATTTCTGCTCCTTCTATGTTTGGCTCTAGCTTCTGTACTCCTTCCCAAGCAGGATTTATCTTTTCTCCTCCAAAGGGCTCAAAACCAGTAACTAAGACTTTCATAAGTTAATCAACCTCTCAACCTCGTGTTCATTTATTGTTAATAAAAAAGCTATATCTCCGTCTATGTTCTAAGAAAAAGATCTGTATTAATAGATTAGAAATACATATCTGAAACATAACCGTTTCTAAAACAAGTCCCCTTTTTCTTGAATTTTTCTAAATGACCAGGTTCCCATATACCGCTATAACTTCTTTTAGATCGATTGGGGGAAATATCCTTTTTACCAGTTTTTCAACGAATTTCATGTAAATCTCGTTATGTCATTATTTTCAATATAAACTGATTTCGTCCTTCTACCAAGTTTTCTAAAACCGCACTTTCTAAGCTTTTACCACAGCAATGTTACTAAACACAACCCATAAATTGATTAGAATGTTTTTTAACGAAAGTAGCCATTTTTTGTTATCATTTTTTTACTCGATAGAAAATTTATAACGCTTAAGTAATCCTTGGATCGAGGAAAATTACAATTATCCTTGGACTTATGAATCTATTTTCATGTTTTTAAATAGAATTTTAGGGTAGATTAAACCGATATTTAATCCACCCTAAAGCCGTTTTATTAATGTTTTTGTGCTCTTAAGACACTAGGATTAATATAGGACTTGCCTACTTGGATAATTCGATAATATCAGTAGCTACTTTATCTATAAATCTTCTGTCATGTTCTACGAGAATCATGGTTGGTGAGTATTCTAAAATCATATTCTCTATCTGTATTCTGGAAATTACATCAATATAATTAAGTGGTTCATCCCAGATAAACAAATGTGCTTCTTCACATATAGACTTAGCTAAGAATATTTTTTTCTTTTGTCCCATACTAAAATTCTCAATCGGGATCTCAAATTGATTCCTAGAAAAACCTAGCTTCCTTAGGATAGTTAAGAATGTTGTTTTGTCTATTTGTTCTTTAACAACAAATTCATTTATATTTCCGTTAACCGAGTGGAATTTCTGTGGGACATAAGAAATAGTAATCCCCTTTGCAATTTCAAGCCTACCTTGCCAAGGCACATCTTCGCCTAAAATTGCCTTTATAATGCTAGATTTACCGCTTCCATTATCTCCTTTGAATACAATGCAATCCCCCTTTTCAACAGTAAATTGTATAGGTTTGAAAATATCACTGTTTCCATATGCAATTGTAAAATCCTCTGCATATAAATATTGTTTTGCATGATGGTTTAATACATTCATCTGTAATTTATCTATGGTTTCTATGTTTTTTAATAGTTTCTCCTTTTCGTCTATAGCCTTCTCATGTCTTTTTTCAATGACCTTAGAGCGTTTCATCATCTTAGCTGCCATATGACCTATATAACCTCTATCTACGGGACCAGAACCTATTTTAGTTGCCTCTACCTTGTCAGACCATGTGGCCTTTTCTCTTGCAGACTGTTTTAACCTTCTAATTTCTTTTCTAAGCTTTTGATTTTGTTCTAATTCATATTGATCTTCTAAGTTCTTATTTTGCTCCCAAGTATCATAGGTCCCTCTCTGAAGAACTATCTTTCTCTTCTCTATAGTTAGTATATGGTCTACTATACTATTGATAAATTCTCTATCATGGGATACAAGTATAAAGCCCTTCTTACTCTCTAGATATTTTGCCACCACTTCTCTACCATGGGTATCTAAATGATTAGTAGGTTCATCGATAAGCAAAAACCTTTCCTCTTTAGCAAATAGTAAAGCTAAAAGAATCTTAGTTTGTTCTCCACCACTTAATGTTGAAAATGGGCGATATAAA